>NZ_JAAMNK010000004.1:254587-268334 GCF_011066025.1 Bacillus sp. EKM202B
CTACCTAAATCTAACCACACATCATTATCTTCTCCCCAGTACGCACCCCAGTATAATACTTCTGCTGCTGTTGTAAAGTTTCCCTGATAGTTGCCATGTGGTCTATCATGATAGTTAATACCATAGCCTTCCCAGTATATTGACTTCGCGAACCCAATTCCTTCTGGTTGTGGAACACCGCCTGCATTAAAATCTACATATTGTTTAACAATTTCAGCGTAGAAAAAATTACCGCCATTTTTATATCGATAACCACCATTGTACGCAACAGCGATAGGATGACTATATTTAACCATAGCACCAGTTGTATTTCCAAGTGATGGCGCAACAACCGTCTTAGAATACAGATCTGCCACCGGTAATGAATGTTGTTTATTGTTAGAAGCTAACCAGCGAAGATAAGCTCGTCCAAAATTATATGATTGAACAATGGCACTTAAATCTGTAATACCATTTTTCTTTGCATCATCAAAAGCTCCTTTTAAATGCTTTACTCCGTAATACACTGAATCTTTAGGATTCTTGATTGTATTCATTGCCCATCCTTGTGATTCACTTGACTGCATAATATCCGGTGTTGTTTCAGAGTTCCCTCCACTTTCCACCATAATAATTCCAAGTACGTAAGGAACTAATTCCGAAACACCTTGTGCAGCACATTCACTTTCTACCATTGATTGCCAACGTAACACTTGTTGTGGCAGATTCTTTGTTTTAACTGAAGCAGCTAATATACTCATTACTAAACATCTCCTTATTTTCCTATTATTTTTGTCTAAAAAACTACTACTTCACTACATATGGTTATCAGCCAAATACCCATTAATCTATAAAATTACTTCATATTGCTCACCTTCTTTCACAACAAAAAGAGCAACCATAAAAATAGTTGCTCTTTCGTCGAAATCTTATATTACTACTATAAATCACTTTTTCAATACTTTCTGTACACCGCATGTACTCTACAAAAAGGTAACATTAAAATCCATCTAAAAACTTGACAATTTTTCTTATTTCAGCGTGTTTGCGTCGAATATAGCCTGTACTATAATGCAATTCAAATGCTATTTGTTCTAAGGTCATTCCATCAATATATTTCATTTTAAGTATTTGATGATCCAGTCCTGCAAACTTATTCATCAAAAGCTTTAAATCATATTCTTCATTCATCTTATGAGCTAATTCATATTCAATTGCTTCAATCCGGTCTTCTACCTTAGCCCCTTCCGACTCAGCGGTTAATCGTACATTTTGCAAGTCCCCACTAGTCCAGCGCTTTAATTCCGCTTTTGATTTGTCTAAGTTGTATTCTAAATAAGCGATTTCTTCTTCTAACTTCTTATAATCTTTGAGCCATTCAAACATCTGACGATTCACCTACTTCCTTTTTGTAAATTTAAATACTACTAATTTAATAAAACTTATATCCTTATTGGCTTTTTCAATCTTTGTTATTTGTAGAACATCTTTCATTTAATAAACACAACCATTTCCTACTATTTATAAATTCATTTTCTCTTTAGAATTCCAATACTGTAATTAACTCCTGAATAGATAATGAAAAACACCCTTCGAACAATCCTTGTAAGACATTAATAATCAAACAGAAATCACAAATTGTTAATACTTGCTCCAAACATTCACGAATATCTTCAAAGATGTTTAATATACATCAAACATCTTTGAAGAATATAATCATTTAATCTTAGCATTAAGATAATACATTTTTAAACACCAAAGTCGTCGACCATTTTATCTTTTCTTAAGACTTATATTTATTTAATACCTCTTTTAATCTCTCACGCTCTTCCTCAGTATACTGCGCGGGTTTTCTTTCCACTTCTTGATTCGTGTGTTCGTCATCTTTATATAACCAATCTGGGACAAGCTCTTTTCTAGTCGAATAATTTCTACCTGATTCATTAAATTTCTTATTCTTACTCATTTTGAAACGTCTATCTAGCGCGGTCACATCAGCAAATGTTTTAACTTTTTGCTCCTTCCAATTACTCAATATAGCTTTAACGTAGTTCCATCTTGGTGCATTCTCATCAATAGCTTTATTAGTTGCATACTGAATTAACTCACTACTAAACAAATCACAAAAATCGCCTAACTCCGTAAATGCATTTTCACTTAACGGAATGCCTCTCTCTTTTAAAAAATTATAATTTTTTTTAAACTCTCTACCGAATAATATATGAGATTCTAATTTATCCTTATCATCATGATTAGTATTTTGTATTTTAGTATTTAGTTTATTAATATTTAGTAGTGTCGGATTTTCCTCATATGGCTTTCCTACATCTTGCTTTTCCACTTGTGGAATTCTCTTTTGTGGTGTTTCATAAATTTCCGTATCCCATCTTTTAATTTTTTTTGTATTTTCATCACGAACGGGATAACGCTTTACATAGCCTAATTCTTTTAGTTCTTTAAAACCTGTACGTAGTGAATCTTCTCCATCCTTTGCATGTTGAGCTAATTCACTAATATGAAAAGTCCAATCATCTGGTAGTGTAAGTGTATAAGCCAAAATTCCTTTTGCCTTCCATGACAACCTTTTATCTTTTAAACCAGTATTATTTATGACGGAATAATTACTATCTTTTTTCACTCGAATAATCCCCATACTAGTCACCTCATAAATTCTCAAAATCGATATTCAATGTTATACTTATTCAGAGATATTTTTTTATAGAATCCGCTGCAACGGATTCTTTTCTTATGTACTCATTTAAATCCATCATGCTATCCATATTTTTCCTCCTAAATCTTTCTTATTCCTCAAATTCAACATCAACTTGAATTTCGATATTCATAGAAATTTCTTGTGTTATACGAATAACATTTGGACTTATTCCTTTTTGGATAAGCTTTTTAATCTGCTGTTTTGCAGCATCTTTTGTTTTAAATTCACTGACAGTTGGTAGACCTACTAAATTGCCAGTAATCACTAAAATTTTCCGTTGCATGTTTCTTCCTCCTATTGAAATTCTGCCATATTTATTTGTGAGTTTTTAACTTTAATTTCTTCATTTAAAACTGTTGGAATTGAATATTCTTCATTAATTATTTGTATAGCTCTATCCAAATGATTACGTTTAATAGCTTTATAACTATTCACACCAAACTCTCGATGTAATTGACTATAAATATCGCTATACAGCTTTTTTCTAAGACTGTTATCCTGATAAGAATTCGAATTTTCCCCCCCCAATAACAAAACACCTAACCTTTTTACAGCCTTTGTTATTTCGTCACATTCAATGGCGTATAGCGGAGCGTTTTCTCGTAACCCCTTCACTTCAGTCTTAATCTCTTGTATTTCTTGCGTATGTCCTTCTAAAGCTGCAAACGTTAACTTTAGGACTCCCATAGCATCCTTTGGTATTTTGTTCTGACTTTGTATATACCTCCTCATCCGTTTGAACTCTTCAATAAATTTAATTTTCGTTTGCACAGCTTCTCTAGAGTTATACCCCATAGCAAGTAATACGAAAGCTTCTTTAGTTAAATTGTATTTAGACATGCGCTCACCCTGTGAATTGATATAAGTGGTCTCGTGAAAATTTCCTTGTGCAAATTCTTCACCCGCATATACACTATTTTTACGAATATCCTCCAAAACATAGTAATGATCTTTCCCGAACATTTTCGCAATTACCAAACTATCCGTTACTACCTCACCATTAACTTCAAATACTAATTCACTATATACTAATATTTCGGTTAAACGATCCACTCTTATCTCCTCCTCATCTTTAATTTTCAATTACCTTCCTTACATTTACATACCCTTACATCAAGTGTTGTTATTTACCAGTTTTCTTGAACATTAACCAATCCTCAACATTCAAATTATGTGATTTAATATAAAATATTTCCTTAACTCTACAATAAAGCTTTGCTTAATAATTTCGTTATCGAGTTAGAAATTCAATATTTTATGTTCCAAAAAAGTAGGGTTTCTTTTCACACTACAATTCGGTTTGTTTTCTTCAAATTCAAAAAGATATTCTAAATTATGATCAGGAAAAAAGGTTTCCTTAATTTCAAGAGCCTCATCATAATAAAAACGAAATTTACCATTAATTTTGTCGCACACTGTTGCGTAGCGAAGATTCAGATGCGAAGAGATTTGGCTAATTACAATCCCTTTTCTCGCCATCTCTGCACGCAGATTCGGATACATTAGCTCACCTCCTTAATTTTTATACGAAATTGCGTTCATCCACAATTTAATATATACGCATTCCCGTACAAAGTCAATGGGATAACAGAAAAAACATACTCAATATCGTACGAAATACTATTTACTTATAAATTCAGCTAAGTTATGATAGTAACAAACATACTCAATATCGTATACATTTTATAAGAAGGATGGTGAAGTTTATGGAAAAAGCAAAGATTGTAACACACTTAATAAAAGAAGCTGGATATAGCAAAAGAGCTTTCGCAGAAAAAATCGGGCTCCCTCCCACAACACTGCAATCAATGTTATCAAGAGGAATCGGTAAAGCATCTGTTGATAATGTAATAAAAGTTTGTAAGGGATTAGGGATCACTACTGATGATTTAGAGGTGCTCACAACTAAAGGGGATAATACAGTTAAAGAAGAAGTTTCTATTTATGAAACCATTCAAAACGACCAATCAAACATTATCCATATCCCAATCATTGGTTCTGTCGCAGCCGGTACACCTATATTCGCTGAAGAAAATATCGAGGGTTATTTACCAATGCTAAGTACATTTTTAAATAAGCGTAAAAAGTATTTTTATCTTACTGTAAAAGGCACTAGCATGAATCTCGAATTCCCTGATGGTTCTTATGTTCTGGTAGAAGAAACTCCTTATGTTGAGAATGGGCAAATTGCTGTTGTAAAAGTCAATGGTTATGATGCAACTGTGAAAAAAATCTCAAAATCTGGAAGCATCATTACTTTAATACCATTGAGTAATGATCCTATCCATGAACCACAGACTTACGACCTTTCAGCTGAAGATGTAAAAATCATTGGTCGCGTTGTACAAGCAGTAAAAAATTATTAAATTTTTAGCGCTAGCAATTTATTGAAAAAAGAACCGATTCTAATAAAGGTTTATTGGAATTACCATCTCTATTATTAAGATACTCTTATACTGAAGATTTTTAGTGGCTGTTTTGTGGTTTCTTTTCATTTTGCGCCACTTGAAGTTAACTTTATAAAAAAGAAAAAGCCCTGATACCGTAGTATCAGGGCTTTTTTCTCTCTTAGTATAGAGACATATATTGATCGCGTTCCCATTGGTGAACTTGAGTTCTAAAGATATCCCACTCAATCTCTTTTGCTTCGATGAAGTGCTCAAGTAAATGTTCTCCTAGTGCACTGCATACTACTTCATTAGATTGTAATGTAACTAACGCTTGCGCTAATGTTGCTGGTAAGTCAACGATACCTGCTTCTTCGCGCTCTTCTTTTGTCATTACATAGATGTTACGGTCTACTGCAGCTGGTGGAGTTAATTTATTTTTAATTCCGTCAAGACCTGCAGCTAATAATGTAGCCATTACTAAATATGGGTTTGCAGCTGGGTCAACACTACGTACTTCTACGCGTGTACTAATACCACGAGATGCAGGGATACGTACTAATGGGCTACGGTTTTGTGCAGACCATGCTACGTAACAAGGAGCTTCATATCCAGGTACTAAACGTTTGTAAGAGTTTACAGTTGGGTTTGCTACCGCTGTAAATGCTGGTGCATGTTTTAAAATACCTGCGATAAAGTGACGAGCATCATCACTTAATTGTAAATCACCGTTTTGATCGAAGAATACGTTCTCACCATTTTTAAATAATGATAAGTTACAGTGCATACCTGAACCGTTCACACCGTATAATGGTTTTGGCATAAATGTTGCATGTAAACCATGTTTACGAGCAATTGTTTTTACAACAAGTTTGAATGTTTGAATGTCATCACATGAGCGAATTGCATTTGCATATTTAAAGTCAATTTCGTGTTGACCTGGTGCAACTTCATGGTGAGACGCTTCAATTTCAAAGCCCATTTCTTCAAGCTCAAGAACGATATCACGACGACAGTTTTCCCCTAGATCCATCGGCGCAAGGTCGAAGTATCCACCGTTATCGTTTAATTCTAATGTTGGATTTCCTTTTTCATCAACTTTGAATAGGAAGAATTCTGGCTCTGGTCCAAGATTGAAATCTGAGAATCCTAAAGCTTCCATTTCTTTTAATACACGTTTTAAATTGTTACGTGGATCTCCGTCAAATGGAGCACCATCTGCAGTATAAATATCACAGATTAAACGCGCTACTTTACCTTTTTCAGCTGTCCAAGGGAAAATTACCCAAGTATCTAAATCCGGATATAAATACATATCAGATTCTTCAATACGTACGAAACCTTCAATAGAAGATCCATCAAACATCATTTTGTTATCAAGAGCTTTTGTTAATTGGCTCACTGGAATTTCTACGTTTTTAATTACTCCTAAAAGGTCCGTAAATTGCAGACGGATATACTTTACATTCTCTTCTTTCGCCAAACGGAAAATATCTTCTTTTGTGTACCTAGCCATTATAAATTCCTCCTTAGTCCCTCTAAACACCTTCAGAATCAGTTGTCTTTAGTGAAAAAACCTTGAAATGTCACCTTGTCGCAATGAAGTTCGATTAAATCTACCTGTATGTTGTAGTTCATCTCGAAGTATTTTGCGAAGCTCCGTTTTGGAAATTTCTTTCGTTTCTTCTTTTATTTTCACTGCTTCTGTTTGATTTTCTTTCATTAGTAACACTTGCTTAATACCAGCCATATTTAAGCCTTGATCTAATAAATCTTTAATCTCTAACAACTTATCTACATCGTTAAATGAAAATAATCTACGATTCCCCTTTGTACGGGTTGGAGAAACAAGATTATGCTCTTCATAGTAGCGAATTTGACGTGCAGACAATTGTGTTAAATCCATAACAATACCAATAGGAAACAGCGGGGCAGAACGTCTATCTTCTTTCATTGTTTCAGTTCCTCCTTCGCCTTAACTGCTTCTCATTTTATATTATGTTATGTTTAGTGTCAATAGATGTTAGCTTTTCTTACATGATTTTTTTAGTTTTTTTTTCATTCTTTTTTCTAATGGCACAAATCATTACTTTTACACGAAAAAAGCTGCCGAAATCGACAGCTTCCCTTTAAGAAATTGTTAATAATTTTTTTTCAATTAACGCATCAATCGCAGAACAAATTGCAATCTTCACATGAGAATACGTTAATCCACCCTGTACATAAGCAACGTAAGGTGGACGAATTGGGCCATCAGCCGACAATTCAATACTTGCACCTTGAATAAACGTTCCCGCAGCCATAATTACATCATCTTCATAACCCGGCATATAGTTTGCGTACGGAGTGAAATGAGAATTAATCGGAGATGCATATTGAATCGCTTGACAAAAGGCAATCATACGATCTTTATCATCGAATTGAACAGATTGAATTAAGTCCGTTCTTGGCGCATTCCACGCTGGTAACGTGTTCATTCCTAACTTTTCTAAAAATGCCGCTGTAAAGATTGCACCTTTTAGTGCTTGTCCCGCTACATGCGGCGCTAAGAAGAACCCTTGGTACATTTCTTGTAAACTGTATAAAGATGCCCCTGCTTCAGCACCAATCCCTGGAGATGTTAAACGATATGCACATGCTTCAACATATTGTTCTTTCCCAACAATGTAACCACCAGTTTTAACGATTCCACCGCCTGGGTTTTTAATAAGCGAGCCCGCCATTAAATCTGCACCTACATGGCACGGCTCTTGTTCTTCAATAAACTCGCCATAACAGTTGTCAACAAATACAACTACATCAGGTTTAATTTCCTTAACAAACGAAATCATCTCTTTAATTTGAGAAATAGTAAACGACGGACGAGTAGCATATCCCTTTGAGCGCTGAATACCAATCATCTTCGTATTACTATGAATCGCAGCCGCAACAGCTTCAAAGTCCACAAGCCCCTCTTCCGTTAACGAAACTGCGTTATAACCGATATTATATTCTTTAAATGACCCTACACCTTTTCCGCGTACACCAACGATTTCCTCTAACGTATCATACGGTTTCCCCGTTATGTATAGTAGCTCATCTCCCGGACGTAAAATACCAAATAAAGCTGTTGAAATCGCATGAGTCCCCGAAATAATTTGCGGACGAACAAGACCCGCTTCCGCTCCAAATACATCAGCATACACTTTTTCTAATGTGTCACGACCAATATCGTCATATCCATAGCCAGTCGTTGGAATAAAATGCGAGTCACTAATTTTATGTTTACGAAAACTTTCTAATACACGAAATTGATTACTTTCAATCACTTCATCTGCACGTTTATGCACTTCTGTAATTTGACTTTCTACTTCTTTTACAATAGGAGCCATTTTTTCTCCATTTTTTAAACGATCAAACATTATCATTTTCTCCTTCTTCCACTAAAAATCTCTTTAACTGCCCATTATATGGCGAATAGGCAAATATATATCCTGTACAACTATATACAAATTTATCTTCCAGAAATTCCATCTTTGTTAATAGAGTTTCCGTCTTTAATAACGTTAACAACTTACCTTCACTCGGAGGAATCTCCACTTGATATGGATCCATTTCTTCCTTCATTTTCGTTTCTATCGCTTCTTTTATATGTAATAAATCGATTTCTTCAAAAGCACTAGTCATTAAGAAGTCGCTTTTCGGAAACGGAATAAAATTTTGATGTAATGCATCTTTTTTATTGTATAACGTAATAATCGGAATATGATTAATTTCAAGTTCTGACAATAACTTCTTTACCGTTTTCTCATGCCCTACATAGTTTGGATCTGCAGAATCAACAACATGTAAAATAACATCTGCTTCACCAGCTTCTTCTAGTGTTGAACGAAAAGCTGCAATTAACGACGTAGGTAAATCTTGTATAAAACCAACCGTATCAGTTAGCAACACTGTATAACCAGAAGGTAACGGCATCTTCCTTGTTGTCGGATCTAACGTTGCAAACAATAAGTTTTCTTCAAACGTATCCGCTTCCGTTAATCTATTAAATAGCGTCGATTTCCCTGCATTTGTATATCCTATTAATGAAACTTGAAATACTTTATTGTCTTTTCTTCTCTCACGGTATCTTTTTCGATGTTCCACAACAACCGCAAGTTGTTTCTTTATTTCATCAATACGCGATCGAATATGACGACGATCCGTCTCAAGTTTCGTCTCACCCGGCCCTCTTGTTCCAATACCACCACCAAGACGTGATAAAGACAAACCTTGCCCCATTAGACGCGGCATTGTATATTGCAACTGGGCTAACTCCACTTGAAGCTTACCCTCTCTCGACTTCGCACGTTGCGCAAAAATATCTAATATGAGTTGCGTTCGATCGATTACTCTTGCATCTAATACTGAGGATAAATTCCGAATTTGACTCGGCGTTAACTCGTTATTAAATATAATAACATCCGGCTCTAATTCTTCTGTTAACATTGTAAGCTCTTCTAATTTACCTTTACCTATATAAGTCACTGGATGAAACTTCGGTCGTTTTTGCGTTGTTGACACTAACACTTTCGCTCGCGCAGTCTTTGCTAACGATGCAAGTTCTTTCATGGAATGCATAAACTGTTCATCGTCATCTTGCTGTAATTGACAGCCTACTAATATGACTTTTTCTTTTTCTTCCATCAAATATGTTCACTCATCCTTTTCGAAATTTAAACCTTCTAATATAATAGCAGAGGAAGCACATTTCATCTAGTTAGCGGGGGAGAAAATTCATGGCATGGGAGATTTTTAGCATCATAGGCACAATCGCATTCGCACTAAGCGGAGCCATTGTTGCAATGGAAGAGGATTATGACATTTTCGGGGTGTATATTTTAGGAATGGCAACCGCATTTGGGGGAGGTGCCCTTCGTAATTTACTAATTGGTTATCCGATTGTCGCGTTTTGGCAACAAGACATGTTATTCCAAATCGCACTTTTATCAATGACAATTATTTTTCTTTTTCCAAATAAATTAATTAAACATTGGAAAAAATGGGAAAACATTACTGACGCTATCGGCTTATCAGCATTCGCCGTACAAGGGGCATTATATGCTCAAAAACTAAATTTACCCATTAGCGCTACAATCGTAGCAGCTGTTTTAACCGGTATTGGCGGCGGGATTATTCGCGATCTTTTAGCCCGTAGAAAACCTCTCGTCCTTCGAGCTGAAGTATATGCTTTTTGGACGATTCTAGCAGGCTTCTTAATTGGGGCTCAAATTATTGTTAGTGATTGGGCTCTTTACACCTTATTCATTTTAATTGTTTGCTTCCGCATGCTTTCTATTCATTACAAATGGCATTTACCGCATCGACGTATCGACACAAACGAACGTTCAATGCATAAATAGCAATTCTAACCTCTTTACATATCGTAAAGAGGTTTTTCTTTTCTAACGATTTTTTCTTTACTTAATGTTTATACTAATTTTTAAAGTGAGGTGAATACAAATGACAAACCACGTTAATAAAGGAGCTCAAAAAAGCTCAGTAAACCAATTTGGGCACGATTCTAATTCAGCACACGAAAAGAGCGCTAAAATGGAACGCTTCCATAAATCTCACCAAGAAAAAGAAAAAAAAGAATAAACGAACATATGCACAAAAAACAGACGCACAGTTTATGTACTGTGCGTCTCCTCTTCCAACATTAAATCAACACTTGATATTCCAATTAAATCATACTTATCATACGTATCTTCTTGCAACAACCGCATAGCCTGTGTACGAATCGATTTTTCAACAATATTCCGTACGTATCGGCCATTACTAAACGATGTAATTTGCGACGAATACTTTACAGCATGTAAATGATCTCTAAATTTCCATTCCGCTTCCTTTGATAACTGGTATTCACGCTCTTCATACATTCTCTTCCCAATTTCCAACAACTGATTTACCGAATAATCCGCAAACTCAATAATAAACGGAAAACGAGATTGCAGTCCTGGATTTAATGAAAGGAAGTGATTCATCTCTCTTGAATACCCAGCCAAAATCAATACAAAACCATGTTGTTTATCCTCCATATGCTTTACGAGCGTATCAATTGCTTCCTTTCCAAAATCCTTCTCTCCACCTCGAGCTAAAGAATACGCCTCATCAATAAACAAAATACCTCCCATTGCTTTTTTTATTAAATCTCTTGTTTTTTGAGCCGTATGGCCAATGTATTCTCCTACAAGATCAGCACGTTCCGCTTCAACTAAATGCCCTTTTGATAGAATATTCATCTCAAACAACAATTTCCCTATCATTCTAGCAACAGTTGTCTTTCCTGTACCCGGATTCCCTTTAAACAACATATGGAGTACTTGCTTCTCAGATTTCAATCCCATTTCTTGTCTTTTTTTATTTACATAAATCCAAGCATATATTTCTTTTATTATCTTTTTTATATCATCCATCCCAACGAGTTTCCCCATCTCTTCTTCAATTCTTTGCAGCATCTCATGTTTAATTGTAGTTTCATTTGAAATTTCCGTTTTATTTTCTGATGCTGGTAAAGAAATTTTCTTTCGATGGTTTAACACAATATTAATTTGATTATTATTTTTCTTTCGCATCGATTGTTCCATACAATCACCTCATTTTATCCCGCAATTTGCAGGCAGTAAGACTCCCACCTCAAAATTCAGCGAATGCGAGGAAGTTAGGCGGGGGATAACTGCCCGTAAATGCCCGATTGGTGTGGGCTGATAATCAGCGGAGGATGAACACCCCCCCACTGATTAAAGTTTCACTTTATCCACTCAACACATATTATTATTCCCGTCCTTCTTACAAATGCCTATTTTCAGAAAAGTTTGCTATAATATAAGAAATAATTAAGGTGGTGGGACTATGGAGACAACGGAATTCCATGATACAATACAAGCCTTTTCTATTTTTTTATTGAATAAAGGCCGAAAAACCTCAACCATTAAACGTTATGTTTATGACATTGAAGATTTCGGACATTGGTTAGAAAAAAACAAAAAGCTCCCTTCCAGTAATATATGGGCTACACTTTGTACAAAAGACTACGAAGATTACTTTTCTGACTTAAAAACGAATCGAAACTACTCAGAAAAGACGATGCATCGTGTATTTATTGTACTAAATAGAATGAATCATTTCCTAAACATCCCTAATCCATTAAAGAATATGGAAATTTCCATTCAACCAGATCGCGCACTACGAAATGAAGATTTTATTTCATCTAATGAAGAAAAAAAATTAAAGCGTATCGTCACTTCATTGGAAGGACTATCAGAAAAACAACGTCCTGTACGACCTTTATTGATGGATCGTAATATCACTATTTTAAACCTATTAATTGACTATGGTTTATCCCTACAAGAGCTTACAGCATTAACTATGTATCATGTTCACTTTGAAACTAATACATTATCTATCCCAGCAACCGCAGGAGTAGAAAGAACGATTACATTAACAAAAGAAGACAAAAAGCAATTATACACATACTACAAAAGCATCCCTGAACCCGTTCGTCCAAAATACCATAGTAATGACCCACTGTTTGTCGCATTCGATTTTAACCGCGGAACATACAGATGGGTATACGAAAATGATTCACCGAAGGGATTAACAGAAATCGCTATCCAAAAAATGATTCGCCTTGAAGTAGCTAGAGCTAATTTACGCAAAGGAATCTCAGGGCAACACTTTCGTAACACCTATATTTTAAACTTAATAAAAAAAGAAACGCCGGAATCAGAAATTATAAAACTAGCTGGATTCAAATCAAAAGTTTCACTAAAACGATATTATAAATACGCAGAAAATAGAAAAAACGCCTTATTGTAAGGCGTTTTTTCTATTTTTTCTTTAAACAAACGATTTTATTATGACCATTTAACTAATTTTTGCATCTACTATGATGAGTTTCATTCACATTCTCATTAGAAAGGAGCGATTTAATGTCTCGTTATGACGACAGTCAAAACAAATTCTCCAAACCATGCTTTCCAAGTAGTGCCGGACGAATCTCAAACACACCATCCATCCCAATTTCTAAAGCACAAATTAGAACATTTCGAGCGATTATTAACGATTTAATTAAAATAATTCCAAAACTTTTCGCCAATCCATCTCCTAAAAACATCGAAGATTTAATTGATACATTAAACCTACTAAGTAAGTTCATCTGTTCGCTAGACGCTACTTCCTCCCTGAAAGCGCAAGGATTAGCTATTATAAAAAACTTAATAACTATATTAAGAAATCCAACCTTCGTAGCAAGTGCTGTATTTGTTGAACTCCAAATTTTAATTAATTATTTACTTTACATTACAAAGTTATTCCGGATCGATCATTGTACACTCCAAGAACTCCTTAAATTAATTGCAGAGTTACAAACTACTCTAGTTAATTCAGCTTCGTTCGGCAGAGGGCCTACTGGACCTACTGGACCTCGAGGTAACACGGGCGCTACTGGACCTACTGGACCTCGAGGTAACACGGGTGCTACCGGTGCTACCGGACCTACTGGACCTCGAGGTAACACGGGTGCTACCGGTGCTACTGGACCTACTGGACCTCGAGGTAACACGGGTGCTACCGGTGCTACTGGACCTACTGGACCTCGAGGTAACACGGGCGCTACCGGTGCTACTGGGCCTACTGGACCTCG
>NZ_JAAMNK010000040.1:0-36898 GCF_011066025.1 Bacillus sp. EKM202B
TAATATGTCACCTATATCTTATAGGAAACACGTTGTCTAGGTGTTTTTTCTTTGTCTCATCAAATGGGGTCAGACCATCAAAAAAAAGATACCTATTCAGGTATCTTTTAAAGAAACATATTCAACACAAGGGCAAAACCGAATGCAATAAATGATAACAATGTTTCCAGCACCGTCCACGTTTTAAACGTTTCCTTCACCGTCAAACCTAAATACTCTTTTACAAGCCAGAAGCCTGCATCATTTACGTGAGAAAACATTAGTGAACCTGCACCGGTTGCTATAACGAGCAATTCTAAATTTACACCAGACATGTGCTGAATAACTGGTGAAACAATTCCTGCTGCTGTCGTTAATGCTACTGTAGCTGATCCGGTCGCTATTCGAATTAATCCAGCTACCATGAAAGCTAAGACGATTGGTGATAACGATATATGTTCTGCCATTTGCGCAATCGCCGTTCCAACTCCACTTTCAATTAATATTTGTTTAAACCCACCACCTGCACCAATTATTAAAATAATTGAGCCTACAGGTAGTAAACTTTCATCTGTTAATTTTTTTATCATCTTTTTATTAATTCCTTGTTTGATGCCAAGTAAATAAAATGCTGCAAAACATGAAATAAGTAAAGCGATTACTGGACTTCCTATAAAGACTAAAAATTCAGTTATTTTTATTGGTAAAGAAACATACGGTGCAACTACTGATAAAATCATTAACACAACTGGCAGTAAAATAATAAAAAACGAAACTTTACGACTTGGTAAATCGGTTGATACAGTCGTAACTCGAACAAGCTCCGGTTCATTTTCAGGTATAACCCTCTTATGTACCCACTTCGCAAATATCGGCCCTGCGATGATGGCTGTTGGTAACGCGATAATTAATGAATATAAAAGTACTTTTCCTAAGTTCGCATTATAAATCCCGATTGCAGTCATCGCACCTGGATGCGGAGGCACTAGCCCATGCACAATCGATAATCCAGCAATAACAGGTAACGCAATTAACAATATATTTTGCTTCGTCGTTTTTCGAATGGAAATAACAAGTGGTAATAAAATGACGATCCCCACTTCAAAAAAGACTGGAATCCCTATAACAAACCCTGCAAATAACATTGCCCAAGGTAATTTTTTTACGCCGAAAAATCGAATAAAGAAATCTGCAACTTGCATGCCTGCCCCTGAATCAGACATCATTTTCCCTAAGATAGTTCCAAGTGCCAAAATGCCAACTAAATGCCCTAGTACACTACCAACACCAGTTTCATAGGCAGTCACTATTTTCGTTAAGTTCAGTCCAGACATGATAGCTAAAAACAAACTAGCAACTGTTAAACTAATAAATGCATGCCATTTCCACCATGATACCCCTAAAATGACAATTGCGATCGCAAGTAACGTGACGATTAATAAGTATATATCCATCTCTCATTCCCCTTACTTTTATAAAAAAAGAGGGAAAATCCCCTCTTTTTTATACGTCATAATTCACTACATAATGCTGCATTTCTGTATTGTAGTAGCCTTCGCTATATTCAATTACTTCGCCAACTTCATCGTAAGAATAGCGCATACGTTTTAATAACGCTGTCCCCTCTTTTTCACCTAACGATTCTGCAACGAAACTGGGCGCAAGTCCAACTGCGAATTCATCTCTGAAGTTTTCTAAATGTATACCTCGGTCTTCGACTAAATCATAAAGTGATTGTAAATCAAAGTCCGATAAGTCTGTACTTGCCATTTTCGCTGAGAAATAGTGCGTATAATGAATATATGGTGCATCATTTAACGTATATAAACGTTCAATACGAAAACTCTCTTTACCGAATAAGCGAAATGGCACTGTTCCTTCTTCATTATGAACGACTTCTGCCTTTAGCAATTTCTTTTGTACTTTATATCCTTCTTCCACTAACACTTCAGTAAATTTCTTACCCTTTGACAGTTTTGTCGCAGAAGTATTACGGATGACTTTCGTTCCTTTACCGCTCTTCTTTTCCAAATATCCTTCTTGAGCGAGTTCTTTAATCGCATTACGTACTGTAATTTTACTCACTTTGAACTCTTCCTCTAATTGTGGTTCTGAAGGAATATTCGTATGAATCGCATATACACCATGCAATATTCGATCACGAATAATATTTTTTATTTGTAAATATAATGGTCCTTTTTTTCTCGTTACGTTCACCGTTACACCCACTACCTTTCTACATCACCTACTGATGCCATCATTGCCCGAAGTATATCCTTCTCTGATGACATTGGCGTATCACCGACGATTGTATGTGCAAGCATGCCAGCTGCTGACGCAAATGAAACAGCTTTCTCTGGTGCAAACTCTTCTATCTCGCCATGAATAATCCCGCTCGTATAAGCATCTCCAGCACCTATTCTATCATATACAGAAAACGTAAGTGTTTTTGCAAAAGTGAACGTTCCATCTTTACATATAAACCCGCGCAGTGAATGTGTATTATCACCGTTAATAGAGCGATGTGTACCAGCAATTGTAGCAATATGATACGTTTCAGCTACCTTTGGAATAAGATCAACAAGTTGCGCCTCTCGCTCCGTTTCTTCTGTTTTCATTCCTAAAACAAACATCGCATCTTTTTCGTTCATCATAACGATATCAGCAAGTCCTAGCATTTCTTCATAATGCGGTTTTGCCTGTTCATATCCGTCTTCTCCCCAAAGTGATGGACGATAATTGCAATCAAAAACGACGGCTCCTCCGTTTTCTTTAACTGCTCTCGCTAAAGACTTCATATGATGGCGCACCGTATCATTCATCGCAAGCGTAATACCGCAAAAATGAACGATATCAATCTCCTTAGCAATTTCTTCAAATTGGTACATCTCTTCAGATGCCGTATTGAAACTACTTTCTAATCGATTCGAATATGTAACTCGGCTTGCACGTGCTCCAAATCCATTTTCCAAAAAGTACATGCCGACATATTTGCCGCCCCTTGAAACAAGCGGGGTTTGCACACCTAACTTTTGAATGTATGATAATGCCGCATCTCCAACCGGATTTTCCGGTAAAGTTGAGATAAGAAGTCCTTCATGCCCTAGATGAGAAAGCGCCGCTGCAACATTCACACCTGTACCAGAAAATGAGTAATTTAATGTGTTTGCTTGCGACAATAATTCATATCCTGGCACTTGTAGGCGCATCATTACTTCACCGAATGCTGCAATTTTCTTACGCATATTGATCAACTAACTTCTTCACGACTGCTAATAATTCACGCACATCTTCTACTTTCGTGTTACCAGTTTCTTTATCAATAATAGAAGAGTACACGTGCGGGATAACTTGCTCTACATTTGCCTCAAGCGCAATACGTACAATTGTTTCGAAGTTTTCTTTATCAATTCCGCCTGTTGGCTCTAATGCAAATCCTTCTTCCGCACAAGCTTTCGCAACTACGCGATATTCTTCTTCATGAGCTAGCCCTTTCATCGGGAAGTACTTCAATGAATTTCCGCCCATATCACGTACAAGTGCGATCGCTGTTTTAATTGGAACGATTGCTTTTTCTTCTCCAGCCGCACTAATTGGGCCAGTAGAAATATTTACGTAACCTACTTTTCCTGTTGGCGATACTAAACTATTAATCCAGCTATCTTTTTTGCCAAGATTTGCACGTGTCGCTCCGACTGAAGGGAACACTTGGTTAATATGGCTACCAGGATAATGCTTCGCAATTTCAGCTACAACTGCCGCTTGGCGATTATCTCCTGCTCCTAGTCCGATTGATACAGCATCCTCAATTTCTTTTCCGTATGCTTTCATCGCCGTAACTGCTTCTTCTACAGTCGGATAGTCTTTTGATAGCACACCGACTACTACATAACCTTCTGCTGCTTCAAAAATATCTTTCGCATTTTCTATATTGTTTGCCAATACATTTAATGCTACGCGGCCTTTATAAAAACGTTTTTGAATGTTTGTCATTTTAGTTTCCCCCTACAATTTCTCTCAATTTTTCTTCAATTACATGTATGTCATCACCTTGAAGTGGACGTGGATCAATATCAAAGAATCCTTGTCTTACTCCGTAATCACGTGTATAAATTGCGATTTCCCCTTCGCGTAATGCTGTCACAACATCTTTTGCTGATTTATTTAATTGTGTCTCGTTAATATGAATACGAGCTCTAAAGATTGCTCTTCCGGCTTCATCTTGAACGATCGTTACATTTACGCCGTTTAATTCTTTTAGCGGCATAAGTACTTGTAACAATTCTTTTTCTTGCTCGCTCTTATCTTCTTTTACCCCGTACTCATCAAGCGCTTGAAGTAAGCCAAATGTTGTTTCTTTCCCAACCTTCATACTTCTTCCGATGCAATGTAATTGCACTTTTAGCCACTCAATATACTTTCTTTTACCGCCCACAATACCAGAAGTAGGCCCTTCAATCGCCTTTGAACCACTATAAATGGCAAGGTCTGAATACTTCACATATTTTTGAATGTCTTCTTCAGCTGCCGCATCGACGATAAGCGGGATGTTATTTCGCTGCGCAACTTCCCATGCTTCTTCAACAGAAATCATATTTTTTTGTACTGCATGATGGGATTTCACATAAAGAATCGCCGCTGTATTTTCACCAATCGCATCTTCAATATGCTCTGCTTTCCCTTCATTTGCATAGCCAACTTCTACAAGTTTACCGCCGCCTAAGTAAATCATCGTTTCAACAGGGGCACCGTATTGAACGTTATGACCCTTTAACATAATCACTTCGTTTTTCGCGATTACTTCTTGATGAAGTCTTTCACTTTTACGGCGATTTCCTTCTGTAACGATACCAGCGATAGAAAGCGCAATTCCACTCGATGCTGAATTCACAACAACTGCTGCCTCTGACTCTAGAATTCTCGCAATATGGTCTCCTGCTTTATCTACTAAATCAGCAATTTCCACATAATTTTGTCCACCATGTTTCATTGCATCCATAACTGTATTTGCCGGAGCGGATACACCTAAAATACTCATTCTACCGCTCGCATTAATCACTCTTTTTAATCCATACTTAGCATTCAATGAATGACCCATTGATTACAACCCCTTTCGTATCAATCCTTCTTTCAGCAATGCGCTGATCCCCTTCTGAATCAATTAACGTAACCTTCTCATCTTTCACCGTAAATAAAGTTAAATTTGCAATATCGCCTTCTTGAATGCGGCCAAGCTCAGGTTTCTTAAGCCACTCTGCTGCATGTTTCGTAACCGCATCAATCACTTCTTCTAGCGGATAACCTAAGTAAAGGAATTTCGAAAGAACGTGAGCCATACTATACACTGGACCGTGTATACGGTTCTTCCGGTAAATATCTGTACTAATTGTATTAAGCGCAATACCGTAACGCTTCGCCGCTTCTGCTACTTTAAAAGAAAAACTAGCATTACCATGACCAACATCTAAATGTACGCCGCGATTCACTGCATCTAGTAACACAGGTAGCAGTTTGCCTTCTTCATCAAATAAATTATTTTCTTTCCCGTTTAAATAATGTGTAATGACATCATCTTTTTCTAAAAGAGGTACAACTTCCTCAATGCGAGGAGGCGCTGAACCGATATGTACCATAATTGGCAATGATGTTTCACGGGATAAATCACGCGCTATATGAAGTGGTTCAATTCCACTATCACAAACGACACTTTTACTCATTCTCGCCTTTAACCCAACGATTACATCTTTATACTTTTCTACTGCTTCTATTACTTTCTCTTTATCTATCCATTCCATATTGGATAATTCATCAATTCGTTTTAAACCGATGCGAGAAATATTTAAAAAGGCAAATAAATTCGTTTTTGCCTGCTCTCTACTTTTTACTAAATCTGCAATGCGATCAGCACCGCAGCTACCTGCATCAACAATTGTCGTTACCCCTTGCTTAACGCCAATTTCGTCCACCTCATCGCCATACGGATCAAACTCTGGAAAAGCATGAACGTGCAAATCAATCCAGCCACTTGATACGTAAGTACCTGAGTAATCAAGAACCTTTCCACCCTCACCAGCACCAGCTTTCGTCACCTGTGCGATTTTATTATTTTCAATTACAATGTCAATCTCTTCCCCGTTCACACGTTTCACATTACGTAGTACGAATCGTTCTGTCATTGTATTTCCACCCTTTTCTATAAGAAGCCATAAGAATACGCTTACATTAAAATTTCATTTTTCTTTATCTCTTTCACACATTTAGAGTAGCACAAAAAAAGGGAGAAGTAAATATAACGTTATAATGTTTAAAAGTAAATAAAAAGATGCTCCTCAAAATGCTGATAGTACAGGAAATTATATCAACGATTTTTCGAATATATCTATCATAACTTACAATATATCAACGATTTTTCAATTATATCTATCGTAACTCAAAATATATCAACGATTCGACAAGGAATATCGATTTACCGACAAAAAACGCCAATCCCTTTCTTATATACGAAAAGGCTGCTCCAAAACGGAACAACCTCTTTATCTATTCCTGAACCGTCACAATAACCCCATCCATATTGTTCCCCGAAATTTCATACTGCTTATTTACTGGGACATTTACGTTCATATTCTCTGAAACTTTATAATAAGAAACCGTATATTTCTTGCCTTCCACCTCAGTTGAAATTTCTTTTTCCTCTTTTAAGAACTCTAAATATTCCTCTAGCGTAAAATTCTTTTTTTGCATAATTGCGCTATGAGGTAAACCGACGTAACGTATATGCCATGGCTCATATTGAATGCCTGTAATGTTACTTTTATTTTTCGGGTAGCGTAATACAAAGCCATGCTTCCATACGTTCTCTTCCACCCACTTACCTTCAGGAGCCCTCTCCATTTTCTTTTGAGTAGACCCAACATCGAGTGATAATCCTAAATTATGCTCACTGTATCCTGCTGGGAGTGCATAATCTGATCCCATTTCTTTATATAATTTACTTTGTTCTTGAAAATCTCGGTACCCGCTACTCATTAGGAAATGCTGTACTCCATCTTTTCCAGCCGCATCGACAACGTTCAAAAACTTTTTTACAACACCCTTTGATAAGCGAAGGTTTCTATCAAATATTACATAACCTCTTACTAATTCACTATTATGATTTACATTTATAATATCAGACCTAATACTATCTTTCTTTACTGGGTAATCTTTATTAACTAATAGTAGATCCCCTTTATAAATTTGTTCTTTTGTAACCTCTACCTTTTCCATACTTGCAGTCTTTACTGCACTATTTTCCCCGCCGATTTTCACATCAATTTCCTTTTGAAATAACGGTGATATGTAAACGCCTACACAGATTGTGCATGCTATAAAAAAAGAAATAAATACCCACTTTTTCATTTCTAGTTCCTCCTTAACGTAACTTACGTATAGAATAGAAAAAACTATTAAAATAAAAAGTGGGGTAAAGTTTAAATTTTTATTAAATTGTTACGTTCTCGTCTTTTGGCAATCTCACTTCAAATAGCGTTCTAACTACATTACTTTCAGCAGAAATCGTACCATTATGCTGCTCGACAATATTTTTTGCAATAAATAGTCCAAGGCCTGTCCCGCCACGGTTCTCGGTTCTCGCTTTATCACCTGTATAAAACATATCAAATAGATACGGTAAATCTTCTTCTGGAATGCTATCTCCGTAATTCATAACTTGCACGACAACTTCTCCATTATCGACATACCCATTCATATCAACAAATTGTCCATCATATCCGTATCGAACAGCATTTGTTAACAAGTTTTCAAATACTCTAGCTAACAATTTTCCATCACCGTGCATCGGTAAATGAGCATCAACATGCAATCTAGCTTCTAAATGATGTTTCTCTAATAACGGATATAATTCCTCTTCTAACTGTATAAGCAACTCACTTATATCAATAGGCTTTTTATCCAGCTTTAGCATGCCATAATTCATACATGTAATTTCAAATAGCTCATCAATTAAACTTTCCAGCCTTTGTGATTTCGTATATGCAATCGTGGAAAAATGTTTAATTTGTTCCTTCGTCAAATTCTCATCTTTAAGAATTAAATCTAAATATCCTAACACGGATGTTAATGGCGTTCTTAAATCATGAGCTAAATTCACAACGAGCTGATCTTTACTACTTTCAGCAAAGTCGCCTCTTTCCACAGCTTCTTT
Source organism: Bacillus sp. EKM202B (assembly GCF_011066025.1). Taxonomy (NCBI): domain Bacteria; kingdom Bacillati; phylum Bacillota; class Bacilli; order Caryophanales; family Bacillaceae; genus Bacillus; species Bacillus sp. EKM202B. The sequence continues at coordinate 8,183 of NZ_JAAMNK010000040.1, forward strand.
TAACTTTTCACTCGCAACATTTATTTCGCGCGCGATATTTCCAAACTCATCATTTGATGAAACTTGAACTTTATTTGTAAAGTTACCGTTCGCAAGATGATGAATCCCATTAGAAATTTCATCAAAGTATTTTAAATACGGTTTTGTCAAAAAGAAGAAAAAGATAATAGATAACGGAATAAAGAAAATTAAAAAGAAGTTAATGTCTCCAAATTCCCTTACCATTGATCGAAATTGCGCTAAAGGCTCTTCGTAGCGAACCATCTTTTTATAATACAGCTGCAATCCTTTATAAATTATATAAGTTACAGTTGCTGCAAGCACCATACTTAACGCAAATAAGGCAATCATTTTAAAACGAAAGCTTTTCATCATGTTAGCCATTGAAAGTATAACCTACCCCCCACACTGTTTTTATTAATTTATCCTTTCTTTTATCTTCCCCAAGCTTTTTCCGTAACGTACGAATATGTACCATAACTGTATTTCCACCTTCATAATAATCATCTGCCCATACTTGCTGAAAAATATTTTCCACATTGTACACTTTCTTCGGATGACTCGCTAATAAATATAAAATGTCAAATTCTTTCGGTGTTAACTCAATTTGCTCTCCATATACATTTACCGTTCGGCGCTCAGGATCAATAATGACTCCGCCAATCTCTAAAGCAGACTTACTTTCCGCTACTTTCGGTTGATTTAACGTAAAAAACCTACGCAGTTGTGCATTTACACGTGCAACTAGTTCTATTGGTGTGAAAGGCTTCGTCATATAATCATCCGCACCTAGTACAAGACCTGTCACCTTATCGAAGTCAGATGTTTTCGCGCTTAAGAAAATAATCGGCATATGATATTTGGCGCGAATCTGTCTCGTCACTTCATATCCATCCATTTTCGGCATCATAATATCTAAAACCACTAAGTCAATTGGCTGCGTTTTAATAATATGCACCGCTTCTTCTCCATCGGCTGCTTTCACAACATGATACCCTTCTTTTTTTAAATGTATCTCAATTAAATCAGCAATTTCTGCCTCATCATCAGCTATCAAAATTGAAATGCGCTTCATCTTACTCCCCCTTTATACGCTCGATTTTAAACTAGTCTATCCAATTTGTACAATACAAAAAAGGCTACCCGTTTGAGTAGCCTTAGTAAATGAAATTATATCGACCATAACTTGAATTATATCGGCGATTTTCCAATTATATCGACCGTAACTCGAATTATATCAGCGATTATTGAAATATATCGACTTACCGACAATTAACGACAAAACCCTCTCGCTATTTGCGGACAGCCTAACGAAACTTCCATTTACCGCTCAAACACAATCCGCTGCTTCGTGATTTCATCCAGTCTCCCACGATCTACTTCATACTCAGCTTCAACACTTTGCGGTACAATCACTTTCCCGCCCTTAAGCATCACTTCCGGCGAAATAATATCCTGCTCCCAATGTCGACTAGAAGCGGATATATCACCAGGAATCGTAAAGTTCGGCAATGAAGCAAGCGCAACGTTTTGTGCTCGTGATATCCCCATCTCTACCATACCACCGCACCAAACGGGTATGTTATGCTCCATGCAATAATTATGGATTTGAATAGATTCTGTTAATCCGCCCACTCGCCCTGGTTTAATGTTAACGATGCGGCAACTACCAAGCGTAATCGCAACGCGCGCGTCTTCTAAACTATGGATGCTTTCGTCTAAACAAATCGGCGTTTCAATTTTCTTTTGCAGCTGTGCATGATCAAGAAAATCGTAATCCGCTAGCGGTTGTTCAATCATCAGCAATTGAAATTCATCTAGTCGTTTCAGTCTCTCCGTATCCGCTAATGTATAGGCTGAATTTGCATCAGCCATTAACGGGATATTCGGAAACTCTTTACGAATTTCTTTCAATAATTCGTAATCATGCTCTGGCTTTATTTTCACTTTAAAACGCTCGTATCCTTCTTCCGCGTACTTCTCGATTTGTTTTAGCATAACCGGAATCGTATTGATCCCGATTACAACGCCGACCTCAATTTCAGACTTCGTTCCGCCAAGCAATGTCGCTAGCGGTTTCTTTTGACGCGTCGCATATAAATCCCAAACAGCCCCTTCTATTCCGGCCTTTGCCATTCGGTTTCTCTTTATATGCTGGAACAAACTCGGCACTTCATTCGGATGAGAAATTTCAGTTTCCAATAAATCCGGTATTAAAAAATCCTGAAGTACATGCAGTGCTGTCTTCACCGTTTCTTCCGTATACCACGGTTCAGAAAAAGCAACGACTTCACCAAAACCAACGTATCCATCTTTATCTTCTAATTCAACGACGATACTCTCACGCCTTTCGTAAGTTCCGTAGCTTGCAGCAAACGGGATTACGAGTGGCATTTCCGTTATATAAAGTGTCACTTTTTTTATCTCCACCTACATCTCCTCCACTAATTGTCTTAACTCTCGTCTTAACAATTTTTTCGAAGCGTTTCGTGGTAATTCCTCTAAGAAACACACTTTCTTCGGCACTTTATATTTCGCTAATTTCTCCTCGCAAAAATGAAGAATTTCTTCTTCTGTTACCTCTCCGCTTTTTACAACAAAAGCAGCTGGCACTTGTCCCCAACTTTCGTCAGCCATACCGACAACACCGCCTTCTGCTACTGCAGGATGAGATAGTAACACTTCTTCAATTTGAGCTGGATATATATTTTCTCCCCCAGAAATAATTAAATCACTGCGGCGGTCTAATACGTATAAAAATCCTTCTTCATCTAAATAACCGAGGTCACCAGTATAAAGCCAGCCATTTTGAATTGTTTCACGCGTCGCATCTTCACGGTTAAAATAGCCACCTGTTACGTTCGGTCCTTTTACAACAATTTCTCCTTCAGCATGTGGAGGCACTACTACGCCGTCTTTTTCAATACGAAGCTGACATTGGAATAGTGGTTTTCCAGCTGATCCTACTTTCGTTAACATGTAATCTGCTGATAACGTACAAATTTGCGAAGACGTTTCTGTCATACCGTACGTTTGATACACAGGAATTCCTTTTTCTACACACGTTTCTAATAACGATTTCGGCGCTGGCCCTCCGCCTAGTAACATGCATCGTAAAGAAGAGGGATATGTCTCTTCTCCAAGTCGCTCTAAAAGATCTGTTAACATTTTAGAAACGACAGAAATAATCGTAACGCCTCTCGTTTGAAGTGCTTCATGAATAAAATTAGCATCATATTTCGGAACGAGTAAAATGCGCATACCGTACATAATATTTTTCATTAACAGAGATAGCCCGCCAACGTGGAACATCGGCATACAAGCTAACCAGCAATCATCATCACAAAGCCCTAAATTAAGCGAAGAACCGACTGCGCTTGCCCAATGATTACCGTACGTTAAAATAACGCCTTTCGGCTTCCCTGTCGTCCCAGACGTATAAATAATTGTCATCGCTTCTTCTAAAGAGAATTCTTCCTGTATAGATGCTTCTGCCTTCGATCCATTCATCACTTCAGCAAATGAATATACAGGAACATCTGTAGTCTCAAAATCTTGATCCGTCACTAAACAAACAACTTCAGCATCATCCATTTGCCAAAGTAGCTCTTCTCTTGAAAGACGCGTATTTAAAAGTACAGCTACTGCACCTACGTAAGATAGGGCGTGAATAACTGTAATCATCTCCATACCATTTTTCATCAGAACAGCCACCTTTTGTCCACGCTTCACTCCAACATGCGTGAGACGTTCACAAACAGATACTACTTTTTCATGCAGCTGCATAAAAGTAACCTTTTCATCCTCTATTTCAATTGCAGTGCGATCTGGTGTTAAAAATGCACGTTGCTTTAACCAATTTGGCATAGTTTCCATCATACATTCTCCTTTCCTGAAAGAAAGAGACTTGATATGACATCAAGTCTCTTAGTTGTTTTGTTTCCGGTTGATTCCATCTAGCTACAGCGGCTAGAACAGTCGGTCGTTTCACGCCTTCCTACGCCCTCTTGTTCTAAGCAAGCCGCTTTCGCTTTTGGTTTGATCACGGGAAACGAGGGAATTGACCGAAGTCCGGACTGCGTTTTTCTTTGAATGCGTCGCGACCTTCTTTTGCTTCGTCAGTTGTGTAGTACAATAACGTTGCATCTCCAGCTAGTTGTTGAATACCAGCTAGACCGTCTGTGTCTGCGTTGAATGCAGCTTTTAGGAAACGAAGTGCCATTGGGCTGTTTGCTAAAATTTCTTGTGCCCATTGTACTGTTTCTGCTTCAAGCTCTTCTAATGGTACTACTGTGTTTACTAAGCCCATATCAAGTGCTTCCCCAGCACTATATTGACGACATAAGTACCAAATTTCGCGAGCTTTCTTGTGGCCTACCATACGAGCTAAATAACCAGCTCCGTATCCACCGTCAAAGCTTCCTACTTTAGGGCCTGTTTGTCCGAATACAGCGTTGTCTGCAGCGATTGTTAAGTCACATACGATATGAAGTACGTGTCCACCACCGATTGCATAACCTGCTACCATTGCGATAACTGGTTTAGGAATTGCGCGAATTAGACGTTGTAAGTCTAATACATTTAAACGTGGGATTTGGTCGTCACCTACATATCCGCCATGACCGCGAACTTTTTGGTCGCCACCAGAACAGAATGCACGTCCACCTTCACCTGTTAAAATGATAACGCCAACATTTGCATCATCACGAGCTTGTGCAAATGCATCGATTAACTCCATTACCGTTTTAGGACGGAATGCGTTATGTACTTCAGGGCGGTTAATCGAAATCTTTGCGATACCATTGTATGTTGAATAAATAATATCTTCGTAATTGCCTTCTTTTACCCATTCAATAGCCATTACAACTACCTCCTTGTATATTTCTGATCTCCTCTATAAGTGTAACTTCATTCTTAACTGAAAAAAGCATCACTGCATAGTTTTTAGAAATCCCTTTACTATTGTATCAAACTTTTCCGGTTGTTCCACATGAATTGCATGGCCAGCACCATCAATTTTGACAAATTTCGCGTCAGAGACGCATTTTTCGATATTTTTTAATATGCGAAAGAACTTTTCATCATGCTCACCGTTCATTAAAAGAACAGGCATTTTTAAGTTATGTAGCTCATTCCACCATGAAGGCTGAGCCCCTGTTCCCATGCCTCGCAAGCTATTTGCGAGCCCTTTTGGATTGTTAGCAAGCCTTTCTTTTCGCACTGCTTCTTGTACCTTTTCTGCTAAACGTTTTTGCGTTTCGAACAGCGGAATATTTTCCCACATCGATATAAAGCTTCGGGTGCCTTCTCGCTCAATTTTATGAGCAAGTCGCTCATCTTTTTCACGACGTTCTTTTCTAGCCTCTTCACTTTCAAGCCCAGCTGTACAATTTTCTAATAAAAGAGAACGTACATATTCTGGATATAGGCATGCCATCGTAATCGCCAGCCTACCGCCCATTGAATAGCCGAGTATGTGCGCTTTTTCAATATGAAGGTAATCTAGCAGCTCTTTCATTTGTAATGCCGCATTTTGAATATCATAATGCGGCACAGCTTCAGGACTTTCCGTTTTTCCGTGCCCAACAATGTCTACTAAAATGACTTGAAATTTCTCGCTCCAAGAAGGAACGAAAGAACGCCACGTTTCCATGCTTCCCGTAAAACCATGAAGAAGTAGAAGTGGTTCACCGCTTCCGACTACTTCATATTCATACGATACACCTTGCAGCGTTACTTTCATCGTGATTCACCTTGTAAAGATGTAGTAATTACGTCCATCGTTTTTGCCCATAATGTACGGTGCAATGTTAAGTTCTCATCACGATTCGTACAAATTTCCACAACGTGTAAACCTTCCGCCCTTGTTCCCTTTTGTACCTCTTCTCGGAATTGCTCCCAACCATTTACACGGCTAAATGAACCACCGTACATTTTAACAACGTGTTCATAATCAAGCCCAATCGGTGTTCCAAATAATGATTCAAAATGTTCCTTTTTCTCATACTGTGGTAAGAATGAGAAAATACCCCCGCCATCATTATTTACAACGACAATTGTTATGTTTAATTCATGTAATTTCGCTGCTAACAGTCCATTTAAATCGTGATAAAATGATAAATCACCAATCACTAATACGAGCGGATCGCAAATAATGCTCGCGCCTAAAGCTGTTGAAATGATTCCATCGATACCATTTACACCGCGATTTGCCATCACCTGAATGTTTTTATTTGATGTGAAGAAGAATGAATCTGTATCACGAATTGGCATACTATTACTCGCAAATAACGTTGCCCCATCTGGTAATACGCGTACAATATCCGTAATAACCTTTCCTTCAAATGCCGTTTCATATGTTTCCATTTCACGAAGCGTTTCCTTCGTTATTTCGTTTATATGTTGCCACATTCCGAACCAATCATTCTTTTTCATAGCTGGCATTTTTTCTATTAATGCACTACAAAATGCAATATCATTTGCCTGTACAACTTCTGTCGCAACAAGAGCTGGATCTCTCCATTGTCCGGATTCGTCGACAACGATATGAACGGCTTTCGTCTGTTTTTTAATAAACTGCGTTAATGCTTTCGAAACAGGCATACCACCAAAGCGAATCATAACTTCTGGCTTCCACGTTTCTTTTAACAACTCATTTCGTAAAAATGTATCGTAACAGTCGATTACCATCGTTTTATCGTGATTTCCGCTACGAATGTTAGAAAGTGGATCCGCTAATATTGGATATCCTGTTTTTTCAGCTAATTGTGCTGCAAACGCTGCGATTTCTGAATGACTATCATCTCCACAAATAATAAGCCCCTTTTCCATATGTGAAAGGCGCCTTACAAGAGAATCTACATATTCACTCGGCATCACCGCGTTCCCTTGCTGAACTACTCCTGTATATTCCCCGCGTCCTTTATCCCATAAACTTTCTAATGAAAAGTCCGGGATAAGCGGTTCACGCACTGGAAAATTAAGATGAACAGGTCCTTGCGGCGTTAAAAGTGCGCTTGCTATCATGCGCTGCGTCGTCATGCGAGCATAATGATACATCGCCTCACTCGCTTCTGGAATTGCCATCTCTGTAAATTGCTTCACAAACGTACCGTATAAATTAATTTGATTCATCGCTTGTGGCGCACCGACATCTCTTAATTCATGCGGTCTATCTGCCGTTAAGACGATAAGCGGCACTCGTGAATGAAAAGCTTCACATACAGCTGGGTAATAGTTCGCCGCTGCCGTTCCTGACGTACATAATAATGCAACAGGACGTTTTTTTGCTTTTGCGATACCAAGCGCAAAAAATCCTGCTGATCTTTCATCTACGTGTAAATATGTGTTCATTCCTTCATGTTGTTCCATTAGTAAAGCAATCGGCGTTGACCGTGAGCCTGGACTAATGACAACATCACATACATTTAGACGCGTCAGTTCATCCACGAACGCGCCTAAATAATATGATAATGCTTCTATATGATTGTTCATTTCATTAATTCCTCCAAAGCACCAAGCATCGGTCTAAACTTCAAACTTGTTTCTTCATATTCAAGTTGCGGTACAGAATCAATTACAATCCCACAACCGGCAAATAAGGATGCTTTCTCGCCATTTAATAATCCGCAGCGAAGCGCAACCGCAAATTCACCATTTCCTTCATCATCTATCCACCCAATCGGTGCACCGTACAATCCTCTGTCTAACAATTCCACATCACGAATGAGCTTCATCGCTTCCAAACGAGGTGTCCCGCCAAGAGCTGGTGTTGGATGTAATTCTTCTACCATTGTTAAAAGACTCACATCACCTTTTGCTTCTACAGGCGTATATAAATGAATTAAGTTTTTTGTTGTTAATAAACCCGGACTTTCCGGAATATTAACGACGTTGCAATGCTCATTTAATACACCGCGAATCATGTTCACTACATAACCATGTTCAGCTAAATTCTTTTCATCATGAAGAAGCGCATTACCATTTTGTTTACTTTCTTCTATAGAATGACCATGACCGATTGAACCAGCAAGACACATCGACGTAAACTTCTCATCTTCTTTGCGAATTAATCTCTCTGGCGTCGCTCCTAGGAAACATGCTCCTTTATAATCAAAAGAAAATACGTAACAATCCGGTTGCCCAATGCGAAGCGCTTCTAAAACAAGAGCAGAATCAATAGAATGATTCACCTCTACTTTTAACTCCCTCGCTAATACAACCTTCTGCACGTTACCCTGCTTCATCTCATCTTGCACTTTCTCAATTGCTTTCATCCAGCCTTTCGGATCAACTTCTACTTTAGAAGTAACAATTAATTTCGATCCTTCTAGCGCACATTTACTCTCCCCCAAAATTTTCTCTTCTAAAGAAATCATTTCGTTATAAAGAGTTTCTGCACAATCTGTTTCTGAAACAAATGTATTCATCGTTAACCACGCTTTTTCATTTTTTACAGTTAATAAAAATGCGGGTAGTGAAAATGTTGTATCTTTAAATTCTTTCCATAGGTCTGTTTTCTCTTTTTCTGGATCAAATGAAAACCCACCAAATAAAAGAGGACCTGTTCCAAATTCATATTCATCTCTTTGCACAAATGCATTCTCTTTTACTTTCTCCCACTCATCACGAGCAGTTTGAAAGCGCTTATGAGAAGAATTTGCTATAGTGAAAACAGAGCCAATTCCTGCAAATATTACATGCTGAGCTGGGTCTGCAAAATAACATCTATTTTCGAATGAAGTCCTTTTTCCTGCTGCATAAAACAGAAGTGGATCCACCCAGTCTATTTGTTTGACAAAACTAACTAATGTTTTTTCATTCTTTACACGCTTAATGGCCGCACTAAGAACTTCTTGCAAGCCTTTTTGTTTCGTTTGAATCACAATTGTCTCCCCCCTATGGGCGAAAAATAGTCATAATTACGCTTGATTTTAAGATACACCTCAAACGAAAGGCCTGTCAACGTTTAGCATTTCTGAGAAATTCACCTTCTCTTCCTAGAAAATAAACGTTGACACTAAATGATGCTTTTTCTACACTTAATTGTGTACAATATGTGACCTAAGGAGGATTCAACATGGAAATGAACGTCGAAACGAATTCCTCTCCTACGGCGCCAAAGCCAAGTAAACAAACAGGCTGGCGCATTTGGTGGAGTTTACTACGCCCCCATACATTAACAGCAGCTTTCGTTCCTGTTTTCATCGGAACAGCATATGCGATGCAGGTCGGAGGTATAAATCAAATACATCTCCCTCTTTTCCTTATGATGCTTCTTGCTTGTCTTCTCATTCAAGCAGCAACAAACATGTTTAATGAATACTTTGATTATAAAAGAGGACTCGATCACGAAGGTTCAGTCGGTATCGGCGGCGCTATCGTTCGCGATGGCATTCAGCCAAAAATAGTGCTTAACTTAGCATTTGGATTTTTTGGCATCGCAATGCTATTAGGCGTTTATATTTGTATGAATTCTAGCTGGTGGCTTGCTGCAATCGGTCTCGTTTGTATGGCCGTTGCTTACCTTTATACAGGCGGCCCACTTCCAATTGCCTATACACCATTTGGAGAGTTAACAGCAGGATTATTTATGGGTGTCATTATTATCGGGATTTCATTCTTTATTCAAACTGGAACTGTAACATCAGAAGTCATTTTACTATCTATTCCAAGCTCCATTTTAATTGGTGCCATTTTACTAGCTAATAACATCCGTGACTTAGATGGCGATAAAGAAAACGGTCGTAAAACGTTAGCAATTCTCGTTGGACGTGAAAGAGCCGTTGGTGTACTTGCTTCTATGTTCATCGTTTCCTACATTTGGACAATTGCTTTAATTATCGTGGGCATCGTATCACCATGGATGCTGATCGTATTTTTAAGTGCACCGAAAGCATTTAAAGCGACGAAAGGTTTTATCGGCAAAAGCATTCCAATGGAAATGGTACCTGCGATGATTTCAACAGCAAAAACAAATACAATCTTCGGTCTCCTCATGGGAATCGGATTATTACTTGGATATTTCCTTTAAAAGGAGCTGCTAATGCGGCTCCTTTTTCATATACCAATTTCAGCTCATAATTCCTACTCGCAACGCTCATACTATGTAAAGAAACTGAATTGTAGGAAGGTGGATGACAATGTTAACTCCACAACGAGTAAATCAATTTAAATCCGTTTTAGAAAAACAAAAACAAGAACTAGAGCAAACAATACAAACTCATGAAAATGAAAATCGTGCCTCTGAACGCGATTCCGTCGGAGAATTGTCTAGCTATGATAACCATCCAGGTGATATGGCTACAGAGCTATATGAACGTGAAAAAGATTTCGGGCTTATTGAGCTTTGGCATAAACAGCTAGAGGATACGAAACATGCCTTGCAAAAAATAGAAGCAGGTACGTACGGTATTTGTGAAGTGTCTGGCGTGGAAATTCCATTTGAAAGATTAGAAGCAATGCCGACTGCTACAACATGCATACAGCACGCGACAAATAAATTAAATATGGAGACCCGTCCAGTTGAAGAAGAAGTATTGGCTCCTTCTTTCCATAAGCACGATGAAGATCATTCTGTTGAGTACGATGCAGAAGATGCGTGGCAAGATGTCGCAAATTATGGAACGTCTGAAACACCGTCTGATTTAGAAAGACAAGATTCAAAAAATTATAACGGTATGTATGTAAATAGTGAAGAGAATGTTGGATATGTAGAGGATTTCGAAAACTTTATCGGTACAGATATGTATGGAAAAAACCCACAAGTTTTCGCCACAGAAGAACATGAAGAGTATGAACAAATGCTTGATGACTTTGAAGAGCGTACCTTCAAAGGCGAATTATCTTCAAATGAATCTAGTTCCAAAGAGTAAAGTGAAACTTTAATTAGTGTGGGGACCATCCCCCACTAATTATTAGCCCACACCCTTCGGACGTTTACGGGATAAAAAAAAGCATTCCGAAATTCGGAATGCTTTTTATCGCTAGCTAATTAGTTTTTTGTAACGTTAGCTGCTTGTGGTCCGCGGTTTCCTTCAACGATTTCGAAAGAAACTTCTTGACCTTCTTCTAAAGTTTTGAAGCCTTCGCCTTGGATAGCTGAGAAATGTACGAATACGTCTTCTCCGCCTTCAACTTCGATGAAGCCAAAACCTTTTTCGCCGTTAAACCATTTAACTTTACCTGTTTGCATGTCATGTACCTCCTAAATAAAAATGAAACTATGAATCCACATGAAAAGGTGGATATAAAGGACATGAATGTATAACAAGCTTACAGCCTTTAATACAACGTGCTTTATTTCCGTACCACATTATGTAGCTCAATAGTGCTTTCACTATATCACGCTATATGAAAAACGTCAAATGAGAACACTTTCATTCCATCATTTTTTTATAATTTTAATATAATGTTGAATTTCCATCTCCTTATTTTATTTGAAAATTAACAAAACTAGAGTATTCTAATACTATTAAATTCTGTACAATATAAATATATATTACATATGAGGTGAAAAAAATGAAGGCACATGAAATCGAATATAAGTTATACGGTGACGATATGCAGTTCGTTGAAATTGAATTAGATCCAGAAGAGAGTGTTATCGCAGAAGCTGGGGCAATGATGATGATGGAAGACTACATCGAAATGGAGACAATTTTCGGTGATGGTTCTGGACCATCTAACGGTCTATTCGGAAAATTAATGGGGGCTGGTAAGCGTCTTGTTACAGGTGAAAGCATGTTTATGACTGTATTTACAAATACAGGTCACGGCAAACGCCACGTCTCATTTGCTGCTCCTTATCCTGGTAAAATTGTTCCTGTTGATTTAACAGAATATCAAGGGAAAATAGTTTGCCAAAAAGATGCGTTTCTTTGTGCTGCAAAAGGTGTTTCTATCGGAATTGAGTTTACTAAAAAAATAGGAACTGGTTTCTTTGGTGGTGAAGGTTTCATCATGCAGAAACTTGAAGGTGATGGTCTAGCTTTCATGCATGCAGGCGGAACTGTATATAAGCGCGAATTAAAACCCGGCGAGAAACTTCGCATTGATACAGGTTGTCTCGTTGCCATGACAAAAGACGTTAACTATGATATTGAATTTGTAGGAAAAGTAAAAACAGCTCTATTTGGCGGTGAAGGTTTATTCTTCGCAACGCTAGAAGGTCCTGGAACGGTTTGGATTCAGTCCTTAACACTTAGCCGCTTAGCAGCACGCCTTACGAGTCCAGCAGCTCAAAGCACCGGTGAAGGCAGTGTTTTAGGTGGACTTGGTCGTTTATTAGATGGAAAAGAGTAAAAGTGCCCTTATGGGGCGCTTTTTATTTAGGTGGACTACGCTTCCCCTCCCCCCTCATATAACTAAATGTTCCATCCTCATTTTCAAAACCCTCAAAAAGAATGAATCAAGTCCCTCACTGCATATATTTAACCATACCTTTTCTTAAGGAGGGCTTCCTTAATGCGTACTCCTTTATCCTTTGATAAAGACACTGCCATATTGTTAGCTTCTTGTTGTGAGTTAACGTATGAACAATATAAACAAAATGGGATTTTTGAAATACCAGATGGTTTTCAATATGTACAAGGTTTTCAAGGAAAAACCATTCAAATGACAGAATGGTTTGGATTCATATTAGAATCTGAGGATACAATTATTGTAGCTTTTCGGGGCACACAAACAGATACAGACTGGATTATCGATTCACTCGTCAACCAAAAGCCATACCCATATGCTTTAAACAGCGGAAATGTCCATAACGGCTTTCTTTCTATTTATGAATCTTGCCGAGATTCTATTATGGATATGCTCGTATCATTGCCAGCCCATAAAAAACTACTAGCTACCGGACATAGTTTAGGTGGTGCGCTTGCTACATTACACATATTAGATGCACGTATCAATACTGCCTTCGCACAGTATGGCCTTTATACATTCGCTTCTCCAAAAGTAGGAGATATCGCTTTTCGAAATTATTATAAACTACAAGTAGCTAGTAGCTTTCGTTTTGTAAATTTATTCGATGTCGTTCCACTTCTCCCTCCGCGAAACATAAATTTTAATGATCGTGATTGGGAATATGCCCACGTTCATCACAATATGACATTTACAAAAAATACAAAATCTATTACGAATAATCATTCCATGACAACATACAAAACATGTCTGACTTCTCATTTTTAACCAGTAAACAATTGGAAATTATACATTCGTATACTATAATAATATATGAATTTACTTTTGGATGAGGGGACCTTACATGTTAAAGTTTATCTTTGCACTTTTTCTCATTGTAATTTTTTCGGTTACAGGTTTCTTTACATTTTCATACTTTGCGACAGGAGAATATGGTGGAACAGGCATAATCTATACCGCTATCCCATTTCTTTCTTAAGCAAAATAAGTAAACCGAGCTTAGTCTCATTTAGCTCGGTTTACTTTGCGAAGCAATCGTATTCCTGTTTTAAAAGCGAATACACTTTAGAATCACTGTACGTATTATTCATTTTTACATTTTGCCTCAATGTACCTTCATATACCATTTTTAATTTTTGCATCACACGTTCAGAAGCTACATTTCTCACACTACATCTCCCTTCAATACGATTCAAATTTAATTCTTGAAAACCAACTTTTATAACTTGTTCTAACGCTTCAACAATAACTCCTTTCCCCCAATATGTTGGGCTAATTACAGCTCCAATCGATGCACTATTATGTGGCATAAGCCATATTCCACATGTTCCAATTACCTTTTGGTTATCATTCAGCATAATAGACCATATAAGAGCCTTACCATCTCGTATCGTTGTAAACATATTTTCTAATAAACGATGAGTTTCCTCTTTCGTTTTATGTACTTCCCTCGGTACATATGTAGCTGTTTCCGCATTAGAATATACTTCAAATAAATCAGCTGCATGTGCACCGTGTATCTTCGTTAAAATTAACCTATTTGTTTTTAAATCTCCTTGTTCATACATACCCTTCATATGCCATTCACCACACTTCTGTATAATGAGTAAAAGTCCCTTCAAAAGGGACTTTTACTTAATGCTGTTTAACCGTATTACCAATACCCCAAATTTCATTACTGTACTGCAAAATCGTTCGATCGCTCGCAAAATGACCTGATTGTGCAATATTTAAAATTGACATTTCTAGCCATTTCGTTCGATTTTCATAAGTACGCCCTACAGCTTCTTGCCTTTCCGCATATGGACCAAAATCTCGCAAAACGAAATATTCATCATTTTGAATAACGAGAGAATCGTAAATTGCTTCAAATTCAGCTCCCGACTGTGCAAAGAAACCATTCGTTAACTGATCTACTACTTTTTTAATATGCATATTGTGGTGATAATAATCACTTGCACGATATCCACCATTTTGATAGTAATGAAGAACCTCTTCCGCCGTTAAACCGAAAATGAAACAGTTATCATCACCGACCCTGTCTTTTATTTCAATATTAGCTCCGTCTAATGTGCCGAGTGTAATCGCACCATTCATCATAAATTTCATATTTCCTGTTCCTGATGCTTCTTTACTCGCAGTTGAAATTTGTTCACTTACATCCGCCGCTGGGAATATATCTTCCGCTACAGAAACTCGATAGTTTTCTAGAAAGATAACTTTCATATATTGGCTTACGTACGGATCGTTATTTACTTTCCTTGCGAGTTCATTAATTAATTTAATAATTTTTTTCGCATAATAATAGCCAGGTGATGCTTTCGCTCCAAAAATAAAAGTACGCGGATAAAATGTAAAACTAGTATCCTCTTTCAAACGGTTATACAAATATAAAATATGAAGAACGTTTAATAATTGTCGCTTGTAAGCATGCAGTCTTTTTACTTGCACGTCAAAAATAGAATTTGGATCAATTATAACCCCCATTTTATTATGAATACGCTCCGCTAAAATCTCTTTACGCTCTTGTTTTACCTCTGCAAATTTCTCTTGGAAACTCGCATCATATTGAACTGTTTGCAACGCCTGCAGCTTAATCGGTTCTTTCTTCCACTCTGTTCCAATCGCCTCTGAAATAAGGTTCGTCAGCTGCGGATTTGCCTTCATTAACCAACGTCTATGAGCGATTCCATTTGTCTTATTATTAAACTTATCTGGATAAAACTCATAAAACAATCGCATTTCACGTTGCTTCAAAATTTCCGTATGAATTTTTGCTACACCGTTTACGCTATGGCTACCGACAATTGCTAAATGAGCCATTTTCACAAGATCATGTGCAATAATCGCCATATCTTCAATGCGATGCCATTCGTACGGATAACGTTCCCAAAGTTCATGACAGAAACGTTCATTAATCTCTTCAATAATCATATAAATTCTCGGTAATAACGGTTTAAAAATGTGAATTGGCCACTTCTCAAGCGCTTCTGATAACGTCGTATGATTCGTATAAGAAATCGTTTGCGTCGTTATGTGCCAAGCCTCTTCCCATGCTAGTTTTTCTTCATCTAATAAAATACGCATCAGTTCTGGAATCGCTAAAACCGGATGTGTATCATTAATATGAATCGCAATTTTTTCATGTAATTGACGAAGGTCACCATATCTTTCTCTATGCGTACGAACGATATTTTGTAAACTTGCTGATACGAGGAAATACTGTTGTTTTAAGCGAAGTATTTTCCCCTCTTCATGCGTATCATCTGGATATAAAAACTCCGATACCGCCTCTGTTTCACGCTTATATTTCAAAATATCTTTGCAGTTTTGCGGGAAAGGAACTGGTTCAGCATTCCAAAGCCTAAGCGTATTTACAGTACTCGTCTCATAGCCTACTACTGGAACATCATATGGTACCGCCATAATGACTTCTGCATTCGTATGCCTGAACTCTAAACGTCCATCCATTTCTAACGGCTCCACACTGCCAAAATAGCTTACTTCTACAGCTTGATCATGCCTTCTTACTTCCCATACATTTTCATGAAGAAGCCATTGTTCTGGAAACTCAACTTGATAACCATCAACAATTTTTTGATCAAACAAGCCATGTTTGTAACGAATCCCACAGCCGTGTCCTGGTAAGTTTAAAGATGCGAGTGAATCAAGAAAACAGGCTGCTAGACGTCCAAGCCCACCATTTCCAAGACCTGCATCTGCTTCCACCTCTTCTAATTCTTGCAAAGAAATCCCAAGCTCCGAAAGGCCCTGCTCACATACATCCCTGATGCCTAAATTTAAAATGTTACTTCCAAGCAAACGTCCAAGTAAAAACTCAATGGATAAGTAATACATTTGCTTTTGCTCTCCAGACCGATAGCTTTCGTTCGTTGCAATCCATTGACTATTCATATACTCACGTACCATGTACCCAAGCGTATTATATTGATCACGAGTTGTAGAGTCTTTGAAACTTTTCCCATACATCGTCTCTAACTTTTCTAGAAAGGCTGATTTGAAACTTTCAACATGAGTAAACATTTTTTCACCACCTACATGTTATTCCATGAGACTTTTATACAATTTCTTATAAGCAAGAGCTGATTTCTCCCAACTATAATCTTCAGTCATCGCTTGTGTTACAAGCTGTTCCCATACCGGCTTATCGTGATAAAATTCAATTGCACGGCGAACCGTATACAACATGTCATGTGCATTGAAGTTCGTAAAACTGAAACCATTTCCTTCTCCTGTTTTTTCATCATAAGATTGTACAGTATCGTTTAATCCACCTGTTTCTCTTACAATCGGAATCGTACCGTACGCTAATGCGATAAGTTGTCCAAGTCCACACGGTTCAAACAGTGACGGCATTAAAAATAGATCGCTTCCCGCATACACTTGATGCGCAAGCTCCTCATTAAATCCGATATATACCTTCACCTTCTCTGGATACTCATATGCCATCCATTCAAAGAACTGCTCGTATTCTGAATCACCGGATCCTAAAATGATACATTGTACATCTTCTTCCATTATTTCACGGAATACAGTACGTACTAAATCAAGACCTTTTTGTTTCGTTAATCTCGTGACCATTGCAATAATTGGTGTATCCTCTTTTTCTGGCAAACCAAAATAACGCTGCAATGCACGTTTATTTTCATTTTTTTCATATAATGACTCTGCATCATACTGAGCTGTAATATACGAGTCCGTTTCTGGGTTATATACGCTCGTGTCAATTCCATTTACAATGCCACTCAGCTTATCATTATATTTTCGTAGCAATCCATCTAATTTCTCACCGAAAAACTCATATTGTATTTCTTCTTTATATGTCGGGCTAACCGCTGTAATTTGATCAGAAGCGATAATACCGCCTTTCATAAAGTTCACATTTCCATAAAACTCTAGCTGCTCACTATGAAAATATTCATCACCAAGCTCTAACAGGTCGTACATCACTTCAGGAGAAAATACACCTTGGAACTGCAGGTTATGAATTGTATATACCGTTTTAATACGCTCATATAATGGGTTGTCTTGATACTTTTCGCGAAGTAAGAAATTAACCATAGCGGTATGCCAATCATGGCTATGAAGAACATCCACTTCAAAATCAAGATGCGGAATACACTCTAAAACTGCCTTCGAAAAATAAGAAAAACGCTCTCCGTCATCATAATGACCGTACAAAGAATCCCTCTTAAAATAATATTCATTGTCTATTAAATAATACGTAATCCCGTCTTGCTCACCTTTTAAAATTCCGCAATATTGATTTCTCCAGCCAAGAGGAACGTTAATTACTTTATGAAGCGTACATCCATCTCTTAATTTTTGCGGAATAAGACTATAATTCGGAAGTATAATACGTACATCCACACCTAATTTTTTAAGCTCTTTTGGGAGCGCACCTGCTACATCAGCTAATCCTCCCGATTTAACAAACGGTACACATTCTGATACTGCAAATAAAATATTCACTTGTTGTCCCACTGCTCGAAAAGCATATATTACTCTTCTTGCAGCTTCCTCCCTTCGAGTTTTCATTTAAATTAAAACTTTAATCAGTGGAGGAAAGACCCCCACTGATTCTTCAAGAATAACTATTAATCGTACTGTTTTGAATGCTTCCTTTTTCTACAACGTACGGCTCATCGGTGTTTCCTTTTAAAACGACACCGTCACCAATTTTCACGTCTTTATCAATAATAACACCGTCTATTATACAGTTATCTCCAATTTGGCTCTTTTGCATAATAATACTATTACGAACAATTGAACCTTTTCCAATTTTAACAGAACGGGAAACAACACTGTTTTCTACTTCCCCTTCAATAATACTGCCATTTGCAATCATTGTATTTTTCACGACTGCACCCTTTAGGTAACGAGTTGGTGGCTCATCTTTTACTTTCGTAAAAATCGGTGCTTCTTTCTTAAATAATTGCTTCCAAATAGCAGGTTGCAAAATTTCTAAGCTATGTTTATAGTAACTTTCAATCGAGTCAATAATAGCTACATATCCTGTATGCTCATACGTAGCAATATGCAGTGATTTTCCGCGCTTTTCTCTCACTACATCAAATAAACTGTATTGCTCCACATCTTTATATGTCTCAAATAAATCTAACAATAATTGTTTCTTTAACACGTATGTTTGAAGCGAAACCCCTTCATGGCAAACTTCAGTAATATCAGCTGCCGTATGTATATGCCGCTCTAACACCGCCTGGAAATTTAATGCTGTTACGAGATGGCTATTCGTAATAACAACGTATTCTTCTCTGCTTCTTAGAAAATAATCAATATGTCTTCTAAAATGTGCAAAAGATCCAAACTCATCTTGGTCACATTGGCAATTTGGTGGGAATAAAAACAATCCGTCACGTTTTCTATCTAAATCCCACTGTTTCCCTGAACCAACATGGTCCATTAACGAACGGTTTTTATGGCTTGTAAAAACCGCCACACTATGAATATTAGAATTCACCATATTGGAAAGCATGAAATCAATGAGTCGATAACGGCCCCCAAACGGTAGCGCCGCTAGTGAACGATGCCCTGTTACTTTCTGTAAGGAAGTAAAACTTCCCGTTGCATTAATAATTCCTAACATTTTTTCTCCCATTCATTTCATCCCCCTTTTCTATTTCCCTTCAGCAATTAATACTACATCGTCAACATTTTTTTCTGGACGAATGATTGTTCCATCTTCAATAACCATTTCCGATCCAACAATTGCTCTTTCAATCACAACATTTTTCCCAATCTTCGCTCCTGGCATAACGACGGAATCAATAACCATACTACCTTCTTCCACCGTCACCCCTTGGAATAAGACAGAATGCTTCACGTCCCCTTCAATGACGCACCCTTCGTTAATCAGTGATTCTTCCACTTTTGCCTTTTCCGCAATATATTGAGGCGGTTCGTTTGGATTGACAGAATAAATACGCCAGTTACGATCATTTAAATTCAATGATGTTTCATCGCGAAGTAAATCCATATTCGCTTCCCATAAGCTTTTCACTGTTCCAACATCTTTCCAATATCCTTCAAACGGATACGCCATTAGCTTCTTCCCTTCATCTAATAAAAGCGGAAGTACATCTTTTCCGAAATCATTACTAGATTCAGGATTTCTTGCATCCATTTCTAAATACTCTTTCAAAATTGCCCAGTTAAAAATATAGATTCCCATTGATGCAAGATTACTTCTTGGAAATTGCGGTTTCTCTTCAAACTCAACAATTTCCATCTCTTCATTCGTATTCATAATGCCAAAGCGACTCGCTTCATCCCAAGGCACTTCAATAACAGAAATCGAAACGTCCGCTTCTTTCTCAACATGGTAATCTAGCATTTTACTGTAATCCATTTTATAAATATGATCGCCTGATAAAATAAGGACATACTCTGGTTCGTACTGACTTAAATAGTTTAAGTTTTGATAAATGGCACTTGCCGTACCTGTGTACCACTTCACACCTGAAGACTCCGCATAAGGAGGTAATACTGTGACTCCACCGTTTACTCGGTCTAAATCCCAAGCATTGCCGATTCCGATATAATTATGAAGTTCGAGCGGTTGATACTGCGTCAAAATCCCAACCGTTTCAATACCAGAATTCGCACAATTACTTAACGTAAAATCAATAATGCGATATTTACCACCAAATGGAACAGCTGGCTTGGCTAAATTTTTTGTCAATGCACTTAAACGACTACCTTTTCCCCCTGCTAGTAACATTGCTACGCACTTTTGTTTTTGAGCCATCTTGTTTTTTGCTCCCCTTTCTAGTCTTCACTGGTCGTAATATGGATACGCCAAATGGTGGAATTGTAATTTCTACATGTGCCTCTTGATTATGGTACGGTTCTAGAGTCGCCTTAAGACGTTTTTTATTCACTTGCCCCGAGCCGCCATATTGCTCCGCATCACTGTTTAAAATCTCGTTATAATACTCGAAATCTGGCACACCTACTTTATAGTTTTCATATGTAGCTTTCGTAAAATTACATACGACAACTAACGCATCTTCTTGTTTATCTCCTTGGCGAATAAACGAGAAAATACTTTGCTCATTATTATTAGCATCAATCCACTGAAATCCTTCAGGTGAATGATCAAGCTGCCAAAGTGGTTTTGAGCGCTTATACAATGCTATGAGCTCTTTAAAGTAATCATGCATATAACGATGCATTTCAAAATCATGTAAATTCCAATCTAAATCTTCAAGGTCTTTCCACTCATCAAACTGCCCAAATTCTCCTCCCATGAAAAGTAATTTCTTTCCTGGATGAGTAAATAAATATCCATATAATAAACGAAGCTGAGCAAACTTATCCCAGTAATCTCCTGGCATTTTATTTAATAACGACTTTTTCCCGTGAACGACTTCATCATGAGAAAGCGGTAATATGAAGTTTTCAGAGTAAGCATATAGTAAAGAGAATGTTATTTTCTCATGAATATACTTCCTGTATTCAGGTGCACACTCCATATATTTCAGCACGTCATTCATCCAGCCCATATTCCATTTGTAATTGAATCCAAGTCCACCTTCATAAGTTGGAGCTGTTACAAGTGGCCAAGCTGTTGAATCTTCTGCTGTCATAAGAAAGTCTTCATCCTCTGCAAATACCGCTTCATTTAACTCTCGTAAAAATGAAACAGCGTGCTCATTACTTTGCTCCTGTCCTTCTTTATTCCAGTACAACATATTCGCAACTGCATCCACCCTGAAACCGTCAATATGGAAATATCTCATCCAAAATAACGCATTTGAAATTAAGAAATTACGTACTTCCCTTTTTCCTAAATCAAAATTGACAGTTCCCCATACTTGGTTTTCTTGTACATCCTTATCTTTATATTCATAAGTCGGTGTCCCATCAAACAAATATAGACCGTGAGCATCTTTACAAAAATGCCCCGGCACCCAATCTAAAATGACACCGATTCCATATTTATGACATTCATCGACAAAATACATCAAATCATGTGGTGTGCCGAATCTACTCGTTGCTGCATAATATCCCGTCCCTTGATATCCCCAAGAACGATCATATGGATGCTCAACAAGCGGCATGATTTCAATATGTGTAAATTGATGTTCCACCACATACGGAATGAGTTCTTCTACCATTTCCCTATAAGAATACAGCGTTCCATCTTCTTTCTTCTTCCAGGAACCGAAATGTAATTCATAAACTGTCATCGCTTCTTTATAAACCGGCTTTTTCTTTTTCTTACGACTCCAGTTTTTATCATTCCATTCGTATCCCTTCATATCAAAAACTACAGATGCCGTATTCGGTCTTACTTCTGCATATACAGCGTACGGATCTGCCTTAAAAATGACGTCACCAGCCATCGTTTCAATCGCATATTTATATATTTCCCTTTCTTCAATATGCGGTATAAACAAGGACCAAATTCCCTCTTCTGTCTCTTGTAGCATCTTATGTTGCTCATAATCCCATTCATTAAAATCGCCAACAACACTCATTGCTTTCGCATGAGGAGCCCATACTGTAAATCGTACCCCTCGCATCTCATCTTCCGTCACAATATGTGCGCCAAAGATGCTATAACTCTCATAGTACTTTTCTGTATGAAACTCATCTCGTTTCACTTTTTCACAATTTATTACACTCAATATGCTCACCTCACTAAGATGACAGAATTTTTTATACTTTAACTATTTCTGCAAAAAACTGTGATATCCTTGTTAATTTATAAAAAATATTCGTTTTTTTCTTAAAAACGTTGGTTTTTCTTCACATTTCCGTGTAAAATATCGAATTTTGACGAATATTCATTGCAAACGCTTCATTTTCCCCTATCTTTTTTACTATCATTTTTTCTCAACCTCTATTTTATTAGGTTTAGCCTATTTTTCATGCTATTTTCTACTTAAAACCGTAGCAAAACAATCTGTCATAAAAAATATTTCTCAATATTTTTTGTCATAAATTTATTGAAATGCGAAATTCCTAAGTAGATTATTCTCAATAAAGAATATTAAATTTTCATAAATATAACTCATGCTAAAATACTGTGTTTACTCTATCTATATCCAAAACGAAAATTCGATAAAAAATTAAATTAAGGTGGGTTCTTATGCCAGTAAAACAAAAATTAGAACTGGGAGTTGGCACGGCAACGCTCAGCTTATCACTTACATTCGGTGGTTTATTCGCTTATTTCAGTGATTCTGAAACATCGATTAACTCATTTCAAACTGTCTAACAACAAAATTAGGTACTGAAAGCTACTTGGTCAATATTATTATGCAAGACCTGAGGAAAGCCTTGCAGGTGATAAAGATATTTGCTTCGTCGAAAAGAACTTCTTGAAAAAAGGTCCGGATGCACCTAAATCACAAACACCTGTAGAAAAATCAAAAAGCGGTACACTGGCAGATATTTTAAAGAAATTAGGATTAACGCCTAAAAAATAATAAAGTGAAACTTTAATCAATCGGGGCTTTACTGCCTGGTAAATAGCGGAATAATAAAGAGCACTCTACTTTACGTAGAGTGCTCTTTTTCTATAAACGACCCTTATCCAGCAAAAGGGGTATATTGGGGATATACAAGGGAAACCGGAAAAGGAATTTATATTAAATTATATAAGTTCAGAGGTAAGAAGCAGTTTCCCACCTCTGAATTATTTAGCAATTATTATAGTACTGGTGCCATTGTTTCTTTTAATACTTTTACAGAATGAGCGAATTTCACTTTTTCTTCTTCATTTAGCTCAAGTTCTACAATTTCACGTACACCTTCGCGGTTAATTACAGCTGGAACACCTACGTAAGCATCTTTCTCACCGTATTGACCTTCAAGGTATGCAGATACAGTTAATACGCTGTTCTCGTTGTTTAAGATTGCTTTAGTTACACGAAGTAGTGACATACCGATTCCGTAGTAAGTTGCACCTTTACGCTCGATGATATGATAAGCTGCATCACGTACGTTTTCGAAAATTTTATCTAAGTCTTCTTGATTGTACTGTTCGTTGTTAGCTAAGATTGTTTCTAGTTTTTGTACACCGATAGTAGCGTGGCTCCATACTGGAAGTTCAGTATCACCGTGCTCACCAACGATGTAAGCATGAACGTTACGTGGATCTACATCTAAGTAGTCACCTAACATGTAACGGAAACGAGCAGAGTCTAAAGTTGTACCAGAACCGATTACGCGCTCTTTTGGTAGACCAGATTCTTTCCAAGTTACGTAAGTTAAAATGTCAACTGGGTTAGTTGCGATTAAGAAGATTCCATCGAATCCGCTATCCATAATACCGCGAACGATTTGTTTAAAGATCTTTGTATTTTTCTCAACTAAGTCTAAACGAGTTTCACCTGGTTTTTGTGGTAATCCCGCAGTGATAACTACTAAATCTGCATCTTTACAATCTGCATAGCTACCGCTCCAAACTTTTGTTGGTGATGGAGAGAATGGTACCGCATGGCTTAAGTCCATTGCTTCCCCTTCTGCTTTTGCTTCATTAACATCTACAAGTACGAATTCTTCAGCTACACCTTGGTTGATCATTGAGTAAGCGTAACTACAACCTACAGCTCCTGTTCCTACTAATACTACACGATTGATACCTTTTTTCATGTTAATTTCCCCTCTCTATTGTTCACATATATTTTTTTATGATTGTTTAAGTAATTAATTAAAATACTAATTTAATGTTGTTTAACTTCTTTACATTCATATTGTAGCACGTATCATTGTGAATTACTTCACAAATTATGACCTATTTGTGAACTTTTTCACATAGAGTGTAAAGTTATTGGAATAGGTGTGAAATCCATTTCAATGGAGGCGTTTTCTTTAGATTGTGAATAAAAAGAATGTGATTCGATTATTCCCTATAACTAAATTCAATTTCTATAATCAAACTAACACATTATCCCCTTATAAGTTGGACGTCAGTTGGCCTATATAGACTACGGTGAAATAAATGAATTAGCATATATTTTACCACCTCCCTTTTTAACCATTTCTGTATATTAATAAAAAAATATCAGTGAAAATCATGCATTCTTTTCTAATAATAAACCATTCAATATAAACGATAGGCTATGCAAAGCTTTAGACAACTGTGCTTCTGCATCTTCAGAATTCGCAATCCAACAAGCAAGGTCCACTAGTCCGCCATTTATGAATCTCGCTAAAGCTTCGCAGTCCGTCTTTTCAATAATACAGTCCTTCATTAATTGCTGAAGCATCTCCGCCATCGTCGTTAAACATTGCGACTGTGATGATTGATAATAACCATTTCCTAATACTGCTGGTGCATCTCGAAGTACGATTCGCTGAATTTCTGGATTAAGTGCCATTGTTAAATACGCACGACAACGTCCAACAAACCCTTCCCATTTTCCTTCCGCTTCATCTGATACTTTCCCTAATTTATTATCCATTTCCATATCAATTTCTTTTACAACTGCTTCTAACAATCCTTTTTTATCACCAAAATGATGATAAATTGCACCACGTGTTAAACCGACAGATGCTGTAAAATCATCCATAGACGTATTTACATATCCAACTGTACCAAAGGCCTCTCTTGCTGCACTCAGTAATTTAGCACGTGTTTCAGTAATCATTTCTGCTCTCGTTTTTTTAATCATCTTTTCCTCCTACTTCTATTCATTCTCTTTATTCAAAATGAATTGCACTCTAGTATCGTTCTCTATGCAAAAGAATAACTCCTTTAAACGTCAGCTCTCTATCCAGAGATAAAACATATCATTTGACATACGCACCGTATGTTAATATGATATTGGCATACGGTGCGTATGTCAATTATTTCTAGCTTACAAGATAATATAACTTCTTACCTATACTCTACATTGACTCACTGTCCCTTTTTATAGAAGGTATTAATGAAACAGAGGAGGAGTTAAAAGAATGAAGAATGTATATGTAAACGTCAAAGACTTTGGTGATTATTATGTTTAATTCCTACCGTGAAATTTTCAGTGCCCCCGGTACAAAAGGATTCTCATTAGCAGGATTTATAGCTCGGATGCCCATATCAATGATGGGCATTGGTATTGTTACAATGTTATCTCAGTTACGTGGTGACTATTGGCTTGCTGGAGCCGTTGCAGCCACCTTTACATTATCATCAGCTTTACTAGCTCCTCATATTTCTCGGATGGCCGATCAATTAGGGCAATCTCGCATACTTCTTCCGACTACAGGTATCAGTGTTTTCTTTACGATCCTCTTACTTCTATGTACGAAATATGAAGCTCCTTATTGGACGCTATTTCTATCCGCCTTATGTGCAGGTTGTATGCCAAATATGTCAGCTATGGTACGTGCACGTTGGACTAAACTATACCGCGGATCCCATAAATTGCATACAGCATTTTCCTTTGAATCGGTCGTCGACGAAATTTGCTTCATAGTTGGTCCTGTATTATCTGTCAGTTTAAGTGTTATGTTCTTCCCAGAAGCAGGGCCACTTTTATCATCTGTTTTTCTCACAATTGGGGTATGCCTATTCACCATGCAAAAAAGCACAGAACCGACAGTACACACTCACGACATTACAAACAAAGGAACAGTATTTAAAATTGGTTCTTTGCGAGTACTAGTATTCACACTCATCGCCATAGGTACTATATTTGGCACAATAGATGTCGTTAGTGTAGCTTTTGCTGAACATCAAGGAAACACAGTAGCTGCTAGCTTTGTACTTTCTGTCTATGCAATCGGTTCATGCCTGGCAGGCCTTATTTTCGGTACTCTTAAACTCAATACCCCACCCTATAATCAGTTTTTAATAGCAGTCACACTATCCATGATAACAATGTTGCCACTAGTTTTCGTAAACACTATTGCTTGGCTAGTAGTTATTGTTTTCTTTGCAGGGCTATCTGTCGCTCCTACTATGATTATTACTATGGGGCTTGTGGAAAAAATCGTACCTGAATCAAAAATAACCGAAGGTATGACTTGGGCAATCACAGGACTTGGTATTGGAGTCTCTCTAGGTTCAGCAGTAGCTGGTTTAGTTATTGATAACTTTGGAGCTCGCGCAGGATTTAGTGTGGCTATTATAGCAGGGTGCCTTGCCTTAACTATTGCACTTTTAGGATACAAAACTCTCCACTCCGCATATAGTCATGCTGTTATGAAACCTGATGGGCATTCAACAGAGAGTTAAAACATATAAAAAAGTAGGATTACCTTTTCTTATTCATAAGAAAAGGTAATCCTACTTTAATTCATATAGCTTTCTAAAGTTTATTATTTATAATCCGCAGTAGCCCCTAACACAGCAGCTTTCATGTAATTTTGACCGTTTAATTTTTGTAAATCCCCAGCACTTCCTGTTACGACTACTCCAATAACTTTTACATCTTGCTCACTTGGTTTTGCTTTCTTTCCTTTTAGGTAGTCATATATACGTTTATATTCTTCATAATATTTTCCCTTTTGCTCAAGACCATTTTGAATAGCTAAAAGAAAATCTTTTTCCGTTCCATTACCAAATTCAATATCACCTGGCTTTGCTTTAAAACCGTATACATTATAAGCACTTTCAGTGACGTCATCTAAGTGATATGATTTTTTATCATAATATGTGTCCACCCAATACCAAACAGGATGAACCCCTTCTGGTAGCATTTCTTTTATTTCAGACACTTTATACGGCTTATCAAAAGATATAGCTAATTCAGCTACTTTACTTTCATCCTTCACTTTCTCTATATCATTTATATAACTATTATATGACGCAAATGGGAGATAAAACTGCATCTCTCTTTCCATCGTTTGATTATTATACAATTCACTCGCCTTATTAACACGTTCATTCCCTATTACAACATTATCAGCTATTGTTAATGGATTTACATTCGATAATCGGCGAAATGTATTCCAAACTTTATATTCATACACTTCATCTTCCCACTTAACAGGTTTTCCCTCAATAACCTTATACGTTTTATATTCTACCGTGCTTTTAACTAAACCGTTAGAAGTAACTGCCACGCCTCTTTCCGTATTAGGCCTTGTAATTTGTCTTATCGTATCTATTTCCCTCCCCATGTTCATATAAGACTTATTATTTAAATATGAAATGCTTATAATAGAGCCAATAAATAAAATGATAAATAATGTACTTGAAATAACTATCATCTTAAATAATTGTTTTCTTTTTGCTTTCTTTAATATATTCGATACTTTGCTCGATTCTATATCAAAATCAAATTCATCTCTGCTCATCTTCAAACCTCCTATAAAGTGAAACTTTAATCAGTGGGATGTTCTTCATCTCCACTGATTACTAGTTGAACCAATCGGGCTTTTACGGGCAGTTGATCACTCAGCTAACTTTTTTTGCTTTCGCTAAATTTTGAGGTAGGGGTCTTACTGCCCGTTAATGCGGGATAAAGCTTTTTAAACTCATTGCGAGCTCTGTAGAAAGAAACACGTACGGTCTCCTCTTTCATCTCTAATACGGTTGCTATCTCCTTATATGAGAGTTCATAGTCATACTTTAATAAAAGAATATGTTTATATACTGGATTCATCTTTCCAAGTATGCTTTGTATTTCTACTTGAAGCTCTTTTCTTAAAAGTGGTTCATCTAATCCTTTTGCTCCAATTAATTGAACAGATTCAATCGGGATTTGTTCAATACGCTGTTGCCTTCTTGCTAGATCACGATGCCTATTAATCGCAACTTGAAATAACCATGTTTTTATATACGTAATTTTCATATTCGGTATAGATACTAATGCCTTATGTATCGTGTCTTGAACGATATCTTCTGCTTCTACTGGTGGTACTCCAATTTTAAGTAAATACCTATAAATGCTTTTAGATGTTTCTATAATGATTTTTTCATACTCCATCGCTCTCTCCTTTCTATTAGTTAGACGATTCAAATAGAAAAAAGTATACAAGAAATCCATAAAAAAAAGCAGACTATCCAAAGCCCACTTTTACACAACAAAAAAGAGATAGCAGATTATGCTATCTCTTTTAGTATGACCCGTACGGGATTCGAACCCGTGTTACCGCCGTGAAAGGGCGGTGTCTTAACCACTTGACCAACGGGCCAGTTCTGGCAGAGAAGAAGGGATTCGAACCCTCGCACCGCGTTCGCGATCTACTCCCTTAGCAGGGGAGCCCCTTGAGCCACTTGGGTACTTCTCTATAATATGGCTCCGCAGGTAGGACTCGAACCTACGACCGATCGGTTAACAGCCGATAGCTCTACCACTGAGCTACTGCGGA
>NZ_JAAMNK010000041.1:0-4753 GCF_011066025.1 Bacillus sp. EKM202B
TTCCGTTCTCTTCATACAATACTTTGACAGGTAACTGAACACCTGGATTTGCTTTTTGCTGTGCCTTAAATGTATATTGTGTTTCCTCATATCCTTCTAATCGAAAGTAAATTTGTATAAAGTTTTTGTGTTGATTGTATTCCCTTTGTTCTACAATCAATGTCCCCATACCCGACAACTTAATTACTTTATTTGTTTCTGTATGGAATAGCTTTTCATCGTTTGGCATGTATATTTTAGATGTCAAGAAAGCGAAAAAGCCAAGGCTTTTTTGAAAAAGTGCTTGGCTGATTTGATATTTCTATTTTTACTTAAGTAAAAATTAGTGGTATTCCCTTTTGAATCGACTGCATGATACAAATACATCCATTGCCCTTTTACTTTTATGTATGTTTCATCTACTCTCCACGAGCCATTGCTCTGCTTGAGATGACGCTGGATTCCCTTATCTAACTCAGGACCATATTGATGGACCCAACGCATAATTGTTGAGTGAGCTATCGAAAGGCCTCGTTCTTCCATTATTTCAACCAAATCACGAAAACTTAAGTTGTACCGTAGGTACCATCTCACTGGAAGAAGGATGGTGTCAGGCTGATAATGTTTCCATTTGAACAAATTTTGGTTTCCCATACTGATCATGCCCCATTTTTAGAGTAGTAGTACCAGTATGTCCAAGTTTAAGAGATGTTTTACACCACAACCGCATATTTAATATTTCATTGTAAATATTAAAATCAAAATCAAATTCTCTTTTTCTAGCAAATAACTCATTTATTTTAGAATTATTGGTATCAAACATTGTTGCAAGTTGTCTATTAGTAATCCCCTTATCATTTAGATCCTTATGAATTTTTTCTAGAATCATGTTATATTCCCACATCCTCTTGAAATGCTAGTCTATAGAAAAATTTATACGCTTAGAATATTCTGTAAATATATTCTACCAGAAATCAGTAAATCTTTCGTTCCAATATACATTTTTCTATATTTCTATATAAAATACTGAATTTTCAGTTATATAAATCCGTTTTACACATAGTTTTTTGAACTCTAATCTCTACCTGTAACTTTTACAATTCACTTTGACGTAGTCCTATTACAACTAGCTTAAGTTGAAAATAAAGAGTAGTAATTCCCAATATAGAATCGCAATATAATAGTTTTGTGAGCAATTAATAACTCTCTTTATCCTATTTTTAAAAAAATTGTATTGCCCTTTTCATATCAACCATAGATCTTTTCCAGAGTAATAAAATTCGTATATCCTAGCGTACATTTTTTTATAGTATTAAATTTAAATGTATTTTTTATCTATTGTTTCCTTTTACATTTTTAAGTAAGCAGTGTCTCTTTAAATAGTATTTTAAAACCTAATATACTATATATCTTTTATATAAAAAGAATATAAAGATAAAACTATTATACTTCTAAAAAATAGCTTACAAATGCAGTAATAATAAGGGGTTTCAAGTTATAGAACCATAAAAAATCGAAAAGAACACTTATTGGAAATGTATTTAATGTATTCTAAGTCGCTCTAAATATACAAAATATCATAAAGTTAGTTTAATTATTCTACATATAATCATCATTATTTTGATGCATAAAAATGTATATAAGATTAATGGTAGTCTAGCTTAAATTAATAGCATGATTTCCACATAAGCTATAAAATAACCCACACTTTACTAACATTTAGAAGTAAGGTATAAACATAATTCAGTAAATCAACATTATTAACAAGAAACATTCTGATTTTAAGTAGATTCATGTGTAAAACCTTTATAAATAAAGCTTTGAACTATAATATTGTACACATTTGGACAATATTATTAAGATATCCACTGAATTTATATATATATTTATGATTTTTATTAGACTAAACCCCATAAGTAGAAAGAATGTTCAGGAAAATGAAAAGTGAAATTGTTAATTACTGATTATATTTTAGGAATTTTGTATAGAAGTGTATAAAAAAAGAGAGGTATTCTAACTAAAATTTAAGAATCTCTCTCTTTTATGTTTGGATAGTACGAATATAATTTCTAATTTCAGCACGAATAGCCCTCCTTCTTTAATTTTTCAAAAAAGGAGAGCATGTAATTTTACATTGCATGAAGCAGCTGATCTACCGTGCATGGTGTTTCACTATTTTTACGGTAATAGGCTTCTAAGGAATGAAGAAAATCGATTAAATTAAAGTCTTTAGGAACTTCAATTACGCGGATTTTTTCATTAGGCAATCTATCAATTTTTTCAATGAACAGTTCACGAATATCACTTGGAATTTGATGTTCTTTATGACCATTAGATTTTAATAATTCACGAATTTCAATTTCCAATGCAGTATACGCGTTAACATTTACTCCTTGCTCAAAAGCATATTTCCTAAATAGTGTTTCTTCTCGATACTGCATATAATTACGATGGTATGCTTCTTCAGTCACAGGAACTGCATATGTAGAATGAAGAAGGTCATGCGCTTTACAGAATAACTTTTTAACATTTTGCAATGAATATATAGCAAAGTGAGTACCAAATTTAAATATCGCATCTTCTTGTTTATCTTTCGGTACATTATGTGTAATCAGAGAATAAATACCTGTTTTGGCAGCCGTATCTAATACACGATATTGAGAAGACTGCTTTAATAATTTGCTTAGCGTATAAACAAGATTTTTAGGGAAACCTTCTTGTCTATCAATCATTTCGCGTAATCCACGAATTACTTGGCGGATTTGACGATGACAGGAATGTTTTAAGACATTTACAAATTGGTTTATATCTTTTGTAAATTCTGCAATATTCATTTCAACTAACGATTCTTCAATGAACTTAGCTTTACGTTTATATGTAAGTTTTGGTGTAAACGGATCGCGATACTCTTCCCCTACTTCCTTATTACACAGGAAATCAGGGTGTACAGATAAATACAGTGTTGTATACTGCTTTTTATTCTTTTTCCCTTTTTCTAATTTGCAAATTTTAAACAAAGAAGATCCAGTAGCAGTTGATTTAGTTGTTAATTCAGCCATTACAGAACGTATCTGATGTGGGTATTTCTTATGTAAGAAGCGATACATACCGCCAAAATGAGTTTGTTGTCCTTGTTCATCAAATTTATATAGTGAACGTTTCAAAGTAGTTTCTCGTTTTTGCTGCATTACGATATCAATAAATAGCTTTTTAGCAGCAATAGATAAATCGAAGAACTCTTTTGTAAATACAATTGGACTGATAAATGTGTAAGGATTCGCTTTATTCGTTTCCTTGTTCATAAAATCAGTTAATGTAATTTTATATTTACCACTGTATTCATTCTCAATTTCAATGATGTTGTGTAAGCTAAGCTTTTTCAACGCAACATAGAATTGTGAATGATGAATATGCGCAAATGCTTCTTTATAGTTTTTGTAGTCTTCCCAAAGCATGTGAATGGAAACATGCGAAAGTTCACCATATGTATTACATTTTTTATGTAGAAATAGAAATACTTCTAGATCTGCATTAGTAATACCATATAGCTTATGCTTTCTACCATTTGCTTTTGTAAAGAGATTTTTCATTTGAAGTGAAAAAGATGGTTTGGCTTTTTCAACAAACCCCTCTTCGTCTGCGATTCGTTCCTCGTAAGACATTGAATTTACGATATCTTCTAAATATGTATCTTTAAAGCTATAGTATTTGCCTTCTAAAGCTGCCACTAATTTTTGCCACGCTTTAATTGTTACTAATACTGGAGTTGTTGTTTCACCATTTAAACTACGTTTGTTCTTTATAACGAAAGGTTTAGCCATCTTTTTCACCTCCTCTTATTATGAGTTTTAGCTTTCACCTAAATAGGATATAAAAATTCACTTTTGATTATATCAAATCGAATGTTGGTGAAATGTGTCTCTTTAAGAAGAAAATTTCAAATATGAAACGTCGTTTGAGCCTTAGGGGCACAAGGGATTCAACGTTTCATAAAAAAAAACTTTTGGCCACCATAAAGCTATAAGGGATTTTAAATATGAAACGCATCTAAAATTAATGAAACAGCCTAAGAACCTTGAAATGATAGGTTTTTAGGCAGTGTTCGAATAAAAGTTGTTGCCATCATATAGCTATACCGTTTCATGTTTTGAAATGACTAAATGATGTATAGGGTGTATACATAAATGTTGTTATATAGCGATTTTTTGTCATTTTATGCCAAGGTATTATTGCCATCATATAGCTATATACGTTTCATGTTTTTTTAAAAGTGTTGCCATTATATAGCTATGACGTTTCATGTTTTAAATCAATGTTTCATTGTACTTGAAATGCATCTAATCCCTTTCTATATATGGATTTATAGGGATTTATGCAAAGAAACTTATTGCCATCATATAGCTATATTATTTCATTGGAATTTTTTCAGTTTTCTTAAAAGGTGGCTTTATATCAGTGTTTATCACTAATTTAAATAAAAAAAATATTTTTTTATAAAAAGATTTTAGTATAGTTACGTTTCATATTTTAAGAGTTGTTGCCACCATAAAGCTATACCGTTTCATGTTTTCAACAGTTCCTGCCAGAATGTAGCTATGGTGTTTCAAAAAGTAGAGGTATTAGTATTGATGTATGAAATACTGTTAATTGTAGTTAGATAAAACCCGACAAACCATAGGTATTTCTTGTTGAGAATAAACTGGCCACCATAAAGCTAAACCGTTTCAAGTTTTTAATAGTACTTGCCAGAATGTAGCTATGGTGTTTCAAAAAG
>NZ_JAAMNK010000041.1:4853-32559 GCF_011066025.1 Bacillus sp. EKM202B
CATAAAGCTAAACCGTTTCAAGTTTTTAATAGTACTTGCCAGAATGTAGCTATGGTGTTTCAAAAAGTAGAGGTATTTGTATCGATGTATGAAATACTGTTAATTGTAGTTAGATAAGACCCAACAAACCATAGGTATTTCTTGTTGAGAATAAACTGGTCACCATAAAGCTAAACCGTTTCAAGTTTTTAATAGTACTTGCCAGAATGTAGCTATGGTGTTTCAAAAAGTAGAGATATTTGCATCATTGTATAGAATGACTTTCAAAAAATTTTTAGATGAAACCAATATTTCATCGTTGTTTCTTAATAAGAAGGTACTTGTTATCATACAGCCATAATGTTTTATTTTATTTGTAAGAAAAAGGGAATTGTAGTTTCATGTTAAAAGTATAATTTACATTATTTAATATTAAATGGGTTTCCGGCGCGGAGATTGTAGTGTAAAGTAGTAATTTTACAAATAAGCACAGTTTTATATAATACAAGTACATGGATGTTTTTTGATAGTACAAATACTGTTAAATAAATCATTTTTTAATATAGATTATTCTGATAACATTTCAAGCTATATACTACGTTGCCACCATATAGCTATGACGTCTCAAGTTTTATAATTTATATTTTTAATTGGTGGTAATTTTGTAAGGAGGTTTTGGAATATGGAGAAGGTATTAGTGTTGTTTAGCGATGCCCTTTTACTTGCTGCTCCAATGTATGAAAAGAACACGCAGCTATGGGAAAAGTGGAATAGATATTATGAGGAAGTACAGAAAAATCATGACAAAGTAGTAACTTCAGCTAATATATCCCCTTCATTTTCGGCTCTTGTTTCTTGGTTAGGTCAGAAACAAGAACAAGGGATTTCATTATTGCATATATACGCGAATCTAGATAAGTATAAAATTGAGATTCAAAATGTACTCGATAAGATAATAGAGCAAGAATTTGGAGATACGTCTGAAGAAGTTGAAACGGCTATAATATCTAATACAACAGATGAAAAGTTAAAAGAGCATTCAATTGATCTACAAGAGGATTACTATCCTGTAAGTAATGATGCGGTATATTATCAACTACGAGACGGTATAGCCAAGAATCACTTTGAAGAAGATGAAGTTGGAGCAGTACCTGTTTTACCATTAGAAACTAAAAATACAAGCGGAGTTGCTCAGCTATCGTCACACAAGGATGAAGATTTAAGGCTAGTAAACACTAACGAAGCAGAAAGATGGTCAATACTAGTCGATGGTGTTATTAGTAACATGGATGATCTTACCGCAGACTGTTTAGATACAATTACAATACAGTGGTTGAATCAAGCGAAATCTCCAGATGATTTTATTGATTTCAGCTATGAAAATGTACTAGATATGTGTAATATATCAAAAGCATCAGCAAACGGTATAGAATATTATCGTGCAGAAGATAAAATTAAAATTGCACAACGTATAGCTGCCTTGGCAAGTATATTTATTTATTTAAATGATGATAATGAGGTCGTAGTTTTAAATGATCGTGCAGAAACTGGTGAACAATTTGAAATGAAGCGTGAAATAATTAAAAGACTATTCGTTTTAGATTCTGTAGTTCTTTGGAGAGATAAAAATACCAATGATTACGTAGGTATTGAATCCTGTAGAATAAAGCCGGGTAGCTTTTTATCGATGTATTTATACGGATCTAGTAGTACAACAGCATTATTATCTAAAAAAGCATTGGAGTATAATAGTTATCGACACAAATTCCATAAGCGACTAATTCGATATTTATCTTGGCAGTGGAAAATTCGACAGCAGTACAGTAATTTAAAAAGACCATATTCAATTGGTGGAGAAAAAGGACTATTGTCTGTTATGGGGATTAATATAGCTAAGGGACGCCCACATCGTATTCGTGAGCAATTAGAAAATGTATTATTAGATTTAGAAAAAGAAAAAGTTATTTCACATTGGGAGTACGCTGAAGAAATTGATGAATCAAGAATTGGAGAACGGAACTGGTTTAAGAATTATTACTCAAAATTAGGAATCATCATTTTACCACCAAGAGAGTTAATGGATAATATCGGGAGTTTGACAAAGAAAAAGGTAATTGATACTCCGGATAAGCAAGAAAATAATGTGATTGTAAATACGATAGCTCATAGTACAGTGATTACTGAGGAGCTAATTAGAGAGAAAATTATGCACCAACATATGCATCAAAATAGAACAATGCGCCAAATAGCAGATGAGTTAGGCTTATCCCCTGCTACACTATCGAGATTCTGTAATAAGAAAATGAAACGGATTTCAAACAGTGTTAATGATAAGTTAACCAAATGGTATGAAAGACAAATGATAATTGAGTCTATGTAAGCGAAAAAGGAGGAAACCACTTTTAAAGTGGTTTCCTCCTTTTTGTATATATAAATGTTTGCTTAAAACCTATGTAGAAATCTTATTTTTATGTTTTTAATCGTGGACTTGCATACTAAAGAAAATGCCCTTATTCGTTTTAAAGATATATTCTTCATAACACCATTCATAATAACTTTATGCGTCTAATTTACTACAATAAACCTCTTCTAGTCCTTGTTCAAATTCATTCAATAACTATGCTATTATATTTCTTCGATGTTAATCTATTTAAATACTACCTTTTGCAACTAAGCAATCCATCGGAATTTTTCTCGCTATTTATATCAATTTTATGTCAACCTACTATGTATAGTTCTGTACTAAGCTGCCCCCCTTTTGATCCGTAAAGGTAAGATCTCTTAAATAACTGCACACTACAACAGGCCAAATTTGCTGAGCAGAACTAATCGCCATTTGGTGTATCTATTGCTTTGTTAAGTTGGTAGCTTACAGTAATATGTATCATTCAACTAGTAAATCTATACTTACACAAAAATATAATAAATTCAGTTGAATTCATTAACATTGACTTAACATGTTAATTATAAAGATGGTGTATATATGAGATTAACAAGTGAATGTGTAGAGCCTAACACTTTAGGTATTGAACTTGCGATTATGTTAGTTACTAACTAGAAGGAGAACTTATAACATGAAATTAACAGATCTCCTTTATCACTGGTTTTAAATAGTAGAAAAATCATCTAAATACGGAGGTCTCTGTATTAAATTAGAATGTTCATATCAAACAATATGATATGAAAAGAGACAAGAGTTTTTATGTTATATGTACACTGTATCTATACAACTTATATATACAGTGTACATGTAAGTTGTATAGAGATGAAGTTCGTGAAAAATGTTGATGTTAAATTGATATATAAACGAAAAATCCCTTATTTTAAAGGATTTACACATACACCTTATAAATAAGTCTTATATATAAGGTGTATGAATAGAGTGTATGGATTTTTTGTGAAGTATTTTAACCTTAAATGTGTGTAATTTGATATTTTTTATAAAGGATTATTCAAAGGAATGTCAAATTAAATATTAAATTTATAGTTTTATAGAAGGTATTGTTAATTACATGAGACCTAAAATTGATATATATTACATACAGTTTACATGTACGCTGTATAAATCAGTGTTTATATATCAACAGTTCAAGTGGCTTTCGAACTTATACGCTTTATATGTAAGTTCTATATATAATTACTTGATATACGTCTTATATTAATGTAATATATTCGTAGGAATAATTAACCAACTTTTTAAGGGGGAGGCAACTTGAACGAGGTATTGAGTGAAAAATATAAAGTAATTAAATTTCCTGATGAAGTTGTGAACATGTTTGCAGACATTCTTGAAGAGGACGAAATACTTTATAATGTATTTCATTACATAGGATCTGAGGTAAATAAACAATACCAAGAGACGAAATATATGAGGGGTATCTCAATAAATGAAATAGTAGGTAATGTTGTAATTGACAGGAGAGTTAAGAAATTAAAAGGAAAATCGTACTCGTTAGAGGTTGAACGAACCAATATATCAAGAAGATCGGCTGAAGTAAGTGTTAGTACATTATCTTCAATGTCATTAATAACTGAAAGGATTATGCATCCTTATAAATTTTTAATCTCAACAATCAGAGGACAACAGGTGTTAATTGAACTAGGAAGACGTAAACAAACCAATAGATAAGAAAAAGGAGAGATAAAATAATGGCGAAGAACTTTCTGAAAAACGAAGTAGCAGTAAAAATGACAATGGTTGGTTTTGGTCAGGCTGGAACTAGAATGGTAGATAAATTTGCTGAATATAAGCATACGGATGGAACATCTGTGTACAACTGCCTTGCCCTAAATAGTAACGATGGTGATTTAGCTGAATTAAAAAATGTGCCTACAAGTAATCAAGTATCACTAAAATTAGGCGGACTAGGGAAGAATCCAGAACGTGCTGTAAAAGTACTAGAATCAAATGATGAAGCGAAAGAAAAGTTAAAAGAATTCATCACAGAGCGTGTAAGACCGACAGATGAATTGGTTCTATTTTTCGCTGGCTTAGGTGGTGGAACAGGTACTTCTACAATTATTAAAGCAATTGAAGAATTCTCGGCTTTTCATAATAAACCTGTAATCGCTGAAGAACTTAAAAGTATGGCAATGAAAATTCCTAGAGAGGAATTAATAGCAAATCAACAAAAGTATGCAAAAATTGCATTCAATAATGCAATTGAGCGTAAAGATTTTATTAAAATGGGTATTGTTGTGACACTCCCTGTAAGAGCTGATGGACCTGATGTACTAAGACAAGTAAATAAATTCTCTCAAGAGATTTGGAAGTTAGCAAATGACCCAGCAAAAGGCGTTGCATTCGTTGTTTTCGCAGATAACCAA
Source organism: Bacillus sp. EKM202B (assembly GCF_011066025.1). Taxonomy (NCBI): domain Bacteria; kingdom Bacillati; phylum Bacillota; class Bacilli; order Caryophanales; family Bacillaceae; genus Bacillus; species Bacillus sp. EKM202B. The sequence goes on from NZ_JAAMNK010000041.1 coordinate 9,660, forward strand.
CATTTCTATGATGAATTTAAGGGATTAAACGAAAATGAGAAAAAAGGTATTGCTAATTCACGAGACTATGCAAATCAGCGCATTGGTGAAATAATCCATGAATTAAATACAGCTGCTAATGGCGCAGGAACATCTGTTATTTTAGATTCACAGGACTTTAAACGCATTTTATTAGAGAAAACTGGTTGTCTAGTTATTAATAAAGTTTCTCGCAATATGAATCAAATTGAAAATAGTAAAGAAATAGTAGATATGTTCTCAGAATCGTTGAAAGGAAGCTCTTTCCACCATCCTATAGAGTTAGTGAAAAAGAACGAGGATGGTGAGCTGGAGGCTTCTAAGGTACATCATTTTGGAATGCTTGCAATTTTAGACGAACAAAAGAATATTGATGATTCATTTATGGATGATGCAAAAGTAGAAGTTACAAATACATTACCAATCAATGGCACTGTATTTAACGGGTATTTAATTAGTAAAAATGATTTTATGGGCAGTGTGTATACTTTCTATAAAACTGATGCGTTACCTTCCCGTTTGTCTAAAGGTTTAGTTGAAGAATTTAATGAATTTAAAGAAAAACAAAATCAAATTCAGTTTAAAAAATCTCAAATTAGTACAATTGAAATGCAAGATCAAGACGATGATTTCAGTATTAATTTTGGTGATTACATCGATATGGGAACTAGTAATGAGGAAGCATCAGCTGATGCTGAGAATGATGAAGATTTAGCTGCATTTATGGATCCAGACAAAATGTTTGGCACATCAAAATAATAAAAAAAGAGGCCCGGGATATTCTCAGGCCTCTTTTTTTATTCGGATGTCATAATAGATTTCATATACTCTATTATATTTTCGTTTAAATAATTCTCGATAAATAGGTGTTTTTTTGCTAGATCTTCCTCTTTTTTAAACCAACCAATTTTTTTTAAACGTTCTTCCTCTGGCTTTTCATTCCAGAGTTTTTCAGCTTGTCTTCTTAATTCTTTACGAGCTCTATGTTCAATTATTATGTTATCCAGTCTTTCTTGTCTTCGGCGTTCTTTCATAGCAATTGGATCTTCAGGCTGAGGTAATGCCTTTAATGCATTTTCAAATTTCTCTTGAAATTGTATTTCGATGTTTTGTAAATGCGCTTGGATCTTTTGTTCCACCATTTTTTCAATTGTCTCCGCTGCGTCCTGAAAATCAAATTGAGATAATATTTCGTTTGAGTGATTTTCAGGAGATACAGGCCTTAGTTCAAATTGATGCGGTAAAAGTTCGATTATGGCATCTAAAGACCACTTTTCATCCCTTTTCTGCTTTATGAAAAGAGCTATATTTAAATCTAATGAATTATATAATTTTTCATTTGTATTGTTGGTTCTAAGAGTTCCGTGTAAGCCCTTCTCTTCTAACGTATTAAACCAATTATAAACAGTATTATGGTGTCTACCTACTAACTTAGAAAACTCTGTTATCCGCCAGGCCTTTTCAAAGGCGTCTTCGTGTAATGAGTTCTCATCATCTACCATGGTTTGTTCGGATTGATTTTCCTGCTTAATCATAGTATTACCTCCTTAGCAGTATGTAATTGTGCTGATAAATGACATTAACATGAGATTTGAAATTGATATGTTAAGTATTTTTCGACGATATTAATAGAATCCCCTTCCTTATCTGATATTAACATGAAAGATGATATTGACATGTTATACTTAAAGTGTTGACAGAACATCAACAAAGAACAAACTATTCTAGCCGAATATCGATGTTTTGTTAACTGGGATTTGAAATGCATCCATGTTATATAGGATTCATGAGGAGCCTTTGTCCCCTAGATCCTTATAATTAGTTGATATGAGATTGACAGTTTCATTCACATAATATTAATGATAAGTAAATAGAGTCGATTTGTAAATAAATTATGAGGATATAGCATGGGATTTTCAAAAATAATAGGTATTAATATGATTAAAAGTGTCCATATTATTAATAATTGTAGTACGGAATTTTTTCATTAATAAAGTAATTTTAGGTAACAACTATTATAGGTTTATATGAACATTAAATTCTAGGAGTTAGTTGTTAATAGTTTGAAACACTACAAGGTACTATTTACTTTGCTGTTGAAAAGCTGTAATGCTTAATTTCTAAGTGTTTGCGATAAAGAAAAAGTTTGTAATAGAAGGATGCTCTATTCATTCCCTAATTATAAGAAATAGAGATTAATGAGAACCTTGGTTTATTAATGCTTTTAATAATAAGGACATGTATCTATCAATGTTTCATCATGATAATAATCAATATTTGTTGATATGAGATTGATATTTGATTCGCTCCGTCCGTTAACATGTCAATGTTTGTTGACATGTTAATTTCATTTATGGTGAGTATTGTGATCTAGTTTTACAAAAATATCAATCTCATGTCAATAATCGTAGGAAGAATTCTTACATTTTAAATAGTTGTTTTTCCAGTATTAACTAAAGTGTAGAGTTAAAACTTTTAAGCTGTATAGTACAAAGGAATTCTGTTCATATTAATATTATTTTATTGATTATAGTAAGGGGTATTTTTCTTGATATTCTGTATTTCTCAGTCATTTTTCTAATTGGAATTTCTAGTAATCTATAAAGCGGAATTCTTAACTAGTGTGGACTTTCCAAAGTTTAATTCTCATCCCAATGAATCAATAGTTTTGTAGATCTCTTTGTCAATGCCTTGTTGCTATTATAGTTGAGTATAGTTAACATGAGATCAACATTCTTACCTTTAGGATGATTAATATGTTAATCTTATATCAATATTATGCAAGAATTACCATTTTTTTAATGATATATCTAATAGTAGATTGAGAAACTCTAAGTAACATGTTTCAAAATATTTATGTTAATGGTATTACTTTATTAAATGAAATCTAATACAACGGGATGTAATTTTGCTTTATAAGGCGTCATCTATTTATAGATAGTTTTAAACTCCAAAAATTTGCATAGTTAATTCTTTTTCTAAGAAATCTATGATTTATCCATGCATTGTTAGTTTCCTGTTCATTTTAGTATCTAGGAGAGTTGATATAAAGTTAACATTTTGCTCCGTCAGATGTTAATATGTTAATGTCTGTTAATATGTTAATCTTAATTCGAGTCTATATTTCAACACTTTATCACGGAATGTCAATCTCATGTTAATATTCCTCGAGCAAAAAATCTCTGTAAGAAGTACTAATTCTTCAATATCCATACCGATTACGTATTTTTTTAGAGTATCAGTATTAGTATGGTCAAGGTTAAGAGATTGCTTACATGTATTTTAATTTTTTGTACCTAAATCGTTTATATTTATGACAAAATTTGATTTGTAAACATGATGCCTATAAATACATCATGTATCTATAGATAGTTTTAAACTCCAAAAATTTGCATAGTTAATTCTTTTTCTAAGAAATCTATGATTTATCCATGTATCGTTAGTTTCCTGTTCATTTTAGTATCCAGGGAAAGTGACATGAAGTTAACATTTTGTTCTTTTGGGTGTTAACATGTTAATGTCTGTTGATATGTTGATTTTAATTCGAGTTTATATTTCATTACTTTATCACGGGATGTCGATCTCGTGTCAATATAACTCAAATGGGATATCTCTGTAAGAAGTACTAATTCTTCATTATCTATACCGATTGCGTATCTTTTTAGAGTATCAGTATTAGTATGGTCAAGATTAAGAGGTTGCTTACATGTATTTTAATTTTTTGTACCTGAACCGTTTATATTTATGACAAAATTTGATTTGTAATCATGATGCCCGTAAAGACATCATGTATCTATAGATAGTTTTAAACTCCAAAAATTTGCATAGTTAATTCTTTTTCTAAGAAATCTATGATTTATCCATGTATCGTTAGTTTCCTGTTCATTTTAGTATCCAGGGAAAGTGACATGAAGTTAACATTTTGTTCTTTTTGATGTTAACATGTTAATGTCTGTTGATGTGTTAATCTTAATTCGAGTTTATATTTCATTGCTTTATCACGGAATGTCAATATCATGTCAATCTCGCTCAAACGGGATATCTCCATAAGAAGTACTAATTCTTCAATTATCTTTTTAAAGTATTCTAAAAAATGCACTTTATCTTATCTTTATCTTATCTTTACCTTATCTTTAAATTTTTATATTAAACTTTTAACCTTAAAGAGTTGATTTTTGAATCTAAAAAGAGTGGGGGATAGATAGTCATTACATATTTTGTGAATAAACAATAACCATTGAAAAATATAATTTCTTATATGAGGAGGAATATATGAAGAATACGATTAAAATACAATTTATTATATTATTCTTTATTAGTATTTTAGGTTTAGGAACAATGCTTGGGATACTATATTTTAATCATAAAAACAATATTCAAAAAAATAAAGTACATGCTATTGAAAAACGTGTATTGCAATATGAGCCTACCTTGAAAAAAGAATTAGAAAAATTTAATTTAGGAGATAAAACAGCAGTTTTATTAGGAATTATGTACCAAGAGAGTAGAGGTGAGGGCAACGACCCTATGCAGTCTTCTGAATCACTGGGATTAAAGCCAAATGAACTTCAAGAGATAAGTTTGAGCATTAAACAGGGGGTAAAGCACTTTGCTCAAATGTACAAATATGGAACGGAAAAAAATGTTAGCATGGATACGATTATTCAGAGTTATAATATGGGGCCAGGGTATATTGATTTTATTGCTAGTCAAGAAGTTAAACAACACTCGGAAGATTCGGCCAAAAAGTTTTCTAAGATGAAAGTTGATCAAAATCCAGAGATGTACACTTGTGGTGGAAATAAAAATAACTTTAGGTATCCATATTGTTATGGTGATTTCACATATGCCAAAAAGGTGAATGAAAAAACAATAATTATTGAAGAATTTCTTCGAAATGTACAAGCCCCTTCTAAATAATCCGTATAATGATACTGTCAGTCAGCCACAATAAAATATAAACAAAAAAATTATATTTTTGTTATGTTCAGTTTCAGGATTCTTATAATAAGTGCTCGCAATATAGCTATTAGGCTAACAATACAAATATCACCTAAAATAAAAAAACTTTATTTTTTCTGAGAAATCATTGGAAAAGATAACATTTTTTAATCGGTGTGACGATATCCTATATGAAAAATCTCAATCTTATTTCTATAAGGGGAAATAAGATTGAGACTCTTTTGTTATTTATTTTATGGACAATGGAATGGTAATCAAAAATTGTACGCCTTGCTTTGTATTGCTCATAGAATAAGTAATAAAAAGGGATTCAAAAATTTGTTTTACAATATATAACCCTAAGCCACTCCCACCCGTATTTCGATTTCTTGACTTTTCAATTCGATAAAATGGTTTGAAAATATGTTGTATATCTTCTTCTTTTATTTTGACACCTGTATTGATAACTCGCATTTGGATGTTGTTGTGTTTAGAATTCTTTGTTAACTGTATATAGACTTTTTCGTTATACGGTGAATACATAATCGCATTATGAATGATGTTTTTACAAGCTTTTTCTAAAAGAATACAATCCGTATGAACAATAATATCAGAGTCGACCTCTTTTTTTATCTGAATGCTTTTTTGAGAAGCAAAAAATTCGAGATTTTTTGTGATTCTATCTATTGATTTTGAAAGATCTACTTCTTCCAACTGAAGTTTAAAGGTATGTTGTTCTAATTTTGACATACTTAAAATCTCGCGAACCAATTGTTCTAGACTTTCAATTATTTGATAATTTTTCTTTAAATATTGGTCACGATTTTGATAAGGGCCGATATTATAGATCATTCCTTCTGAGTAGCCTTTCATAACAGTAAGAGGAGTTTTTAATTCATGTGCTACAATAGCAAAGAATTCCCTTCGCTTTGTTTCTATTTCTCTTTCTTTTTCAATATCACTTTTCAATTGAAGATTCGCTTTTTGTAAATCAAAAATTGCCTGTTTTAAATTGATGGACATATCATTCAAGCTATTGGACAATTCCCCTAATTCATCCATAGAACGAACCTCAATTTTTTCGGAGAAATCCAAGTTTGCCATCTTTTGTGCACCTTCATTAATATATATAAGTGGTTTAGTAATAAACCTTGAATAGAGATAAGCACTTCCTAAACCAATAACCAGTACAATGATACTAATATAGGGTAGAAAACGTACCAAGACCTGTGAAGCTTCATCGATCGGTTGAAATGTTGCGAACACCACAAGCGTTAAGTTAACATCTTGGAATTGTATTGGCTTGGTAGCCTCATATGAATTACGAGATTGAGCCAAACCCTTTATTGGTACTGTTGTAACAAAACCTTTTGGGGGAGTACTCCCCTGAACAGTACTCCCCTGAATAGTGCTCCCTTGAATAGTACTTTTAAGAAAAGGATAATAAATAACCCTTCCCTCATTATCTTGAAGATATATCATTGCATTGTTTTTTTGTGCGTATTCATCAACAAGTGGTGTTGCATTTTGAAGCGTAAGATCTTTAGATTTATCAATTATTTCTTCGATTCCCGTTTGAAGCTGATCTGTTTTGTATTTCTCATAAAATTTAGGGAGAAAGAAGTATAAAGTTACATAAATTAAGGCTGCAAAGGCTAATAAAATGAGGGATGTAGTCATAAAGAGTTTATAGGTAATTCTCTTCATCTTCATGATTTTTACAATCCTATTCATCGATTTTATAACCAATGCCCTTTACTGTTTTAATATAGGGTATATCTAATTTTTTTCGTATGTTTTTCATATGCGTATCAATCATTCGTGTGTCTCCGGCATACTCATATCCCCAAATTTTTTCTACGATATTTTCTCTTGTGAGTACCTTTTTTTCATTTTGAAGTAGTAGTTGCAAAATTTCAAATTCTTTTGTCGTTAAGGGAACTTCAACCCTATTTACATATACTTTATATGCATCGCCATCGACATGTAGTTCTCTAAATACAAAATGATTATCCGTACTTTGATTATTACTTCTTCTCAGTACTGCTTCGACTCGTCTCATCAAAACATGAAAAGAAAAAGGTTTCGTAATATAATCATCGATTCCAAGATCAAATCCTTTCATTTGATCTTGTTCTTCTTCTAGCGCAGTTAGCATAATAATTGGTATATTTGACTGACTTCGAATCATTTTGGCAACTTCAAATCCATTTAGGTTTGGCATCATCACATCTAGAAGAATTAAATCGAAGGATTGCTTATTAAATAGTTTCATGCCCTCTAATCCATCTGATGCAACTATAACTTTATACTGTTGTGTCATTAAAAATTGTTTGATTAATTCTTGTATTTCTTGATCATCTTCTACCACCAGAATGTGATAGTTCTTCATAATATCACCTCTTGTAGTCATTATAACCTTCCAATCTGGAGTTGATGTGGAGACGTATTAGAAACACTATAAAAACTTCACAAGAAAACTACATGTATTTCAAACCAGCTCCAGATGCATGAGATAGGTTATATACATAACAAGACAGAGGGAGGTAATTAAGATGTCACTGGAAGCAAACATCATTCTTTCTTTATTAGATGTACAACTGTGGATGGTCCCTCATTCGAATAATAGACGCATAAAAGAGGAAAAACAAAAATTGAAATCAGCACCGTGCTTAAATAAATACACAAGTGTAAATAAAAGAAAGCTATATAAGTCTAGTGAACAAAAATAGGGAGGATCAAATTGATTCTCTCTATTTTTGTATTCAATAACTAGATACTGAAAATCTTTACTATAACTCTAGATTAACTCCATATAGAATACAGATTAAGTTTGTATGATACATGTACCAAATAGAAAGGAATGATACATGATGTTGACGATTTACACAATCTATCAAATTTTATCCCTTCCTTCTTATTTACACACAAACCTATTACCATCCATTCTCACGAGAATGCTAGGATCTAAGTTTATAACAAAAGAATAAATAAGCTAATGGATGTTTATTGTCCCTTGTTTCAACTTTTTGCAAAACACCTGTATAAACACGCATGCTACTTTGTACATTGAATACCCTATTTGTTGAGAGCCGAATAGGCTCTTTTTTTAGAGACAAGCTCGAAGTGGGTTTGAATATCGTCATACATATATTCATAGGAAATTTCAAATATAATGTTACCTCTATGAAAAAACAGTTGATTTATGTTTAAACCATGCCTAAAGGTAAAATTTTCTTTTTTTGAAATGCTGATTCTTAAATATTACATTCATACATCGTATTTCAAATATCAAGATAAAAATATTCAATTGTAAATTAAAGGAGAAAGGGATGTTCACAATGGGACACTATGATACAAATCAAACAGAAAGCAATAGGAATAAAGCCTATAAAAAAACAGGGTATTTTTTCACAGGAATAATTGGTGCAGTGATTGGTGCAATTACCATTGGATTGACCATCCCTTATATAAATGAAATTAAAGGAAGTGCAGGTCAATCTCCTAAGCATAACGAAGTAAATCAGGCTACGCCGATCTCTTACAAACCAGAAGATGTGAGCAATCCTCAAAATATGATTGAATCTGCAAAAGAAGTTGTGGTAGGTGTCATTAACTATAAACAAAATGCAGATTCATTTAATACGCAAGATCAATCAGAAGAAGCTGGTTCGGGATCGGGGGTCATATATAAAAAAAACGGCAATAAGGCTTTCATTGTTACAAATAATCATGTGATAGACGGTGCGAATAAAGTAGAAGTGAAATTGAATAATGGTAGAAAGGTCCCCGCTAAAGTAGTAGGGACAGATCCATTATTAGATTTAGCGGTATTAGAAATTGACGGGGCAGATGTAAAAAGAGTCGCAACACTTGGAGACTCAGAAAAAATTCGTACAGGGGAAACGGTAATAGCCATTGGGAATCCATTGGGGCTAGAAGGTAGTGTAACAAAGGGGATTATTAGTAGTAAGGAACGAGAAATACCTGTTAGTACCCTTGGAAATCAACAAGTTGATTGGCAAGCACAGGTAATTCAAACAGATGCAGCTATTAATCCTGGGAATAGTGGAGGAGCTTTGTTTAATGAACAGGGTGAAGTCATTGGAATTAATTCGAGTAAAATTGCACAACAAGCTGTTGAAGGAATTGGATTTGCAATTCCGATTCATATAGCCAAAACGATCCTAGAGTCTCTTGAGAAAGATGGAACAGTTAAACGTCCGATGATGGGTGTACAGTTATTAGATGTGGAGAAAATGACAGATTCTGCACGCCATCAATTAAAATTACCAAAAGAGATATCGAATGGTGCAGTATTGAGGAATATCTCAAACCAATCACCAGCAGAAAAAGATGGATTACAACAATATGATGTTGTGATTGCATTAGATGGACAAAAAATAGAAAATGTCGTTCAATTCCGTAAATATTTATATGAAAAGAAAAAATTGGGGGATACAATTAAAGTAACAGTTTATCGAAATGGTGAAAAACTAACAAAAAACGTGAAATTAGCGGATTAAACAAGTACCGCTTAAAAATATAGCCACCTTTGGGTGGTTTTTTTATATGTGCTTTTTGTGTGGGTACTAGATATATCAGAGGTGGTAAATGTGATGAAGCAAAAAGAGTGCCCACATTTTTATTCCATGCAGGAGGCTAATTTTCCAGCTATAGTATCCCATCCTGTACTGTAGGGGTCATAAATAAAGGGAGTTATCCCGTGTTTGTATTCCTTCCTCAAGTTAATCGGTTGGTGACTGATATTTTATACCTCTTTATTATTCCGTTTGTCCTCATTCCACATTAAATGGACTGACCCTTTACCAATGTTCAAAATCGATTACATATTTTAATTTGTGTTCCAGTTTTTCTTGACTATATTAACGAATCACTACATATGCACTCCAGATAAGACCTAATATCTTTAGATAATCTACTGAATATCTTCATATAAACTCCAGATAGTGTATTTAGAATAACAACTATCAAGGAGGTTAGGAAAAATGAATTTTATAAAACGTGCAATTCTCAATATGAAAAAAAGAATAGGAACATCATTAATTTTGATGGCGGTCTTTCTGATTGTTACAAACTTAGTGCTGGCAGGATTCGCAATCCAAAATGCATCAAAAAAAGCTGCTGATTCAGCAAGAAAAAAACTAGGTGCAGATGTTACTTTAGGTCTTGACTTTGATAAATTAGGAAAACAAGCAAGGGAAACTGGAGAAGCGCCTAATCCGCCGCAGCTCAATACAAAAGAAACAGATCAATTGGCGAAGTCCAAATATGTAAAAGACTATAATTATATAACCCACAATTTCGGAATTGCGGATGGATTTAAATTAGTAGGGGCTTTAGAAGGAGAAGATGAAGGAAAAGGAAAAGGTAGCGTTGCAATGGTTGGAGGATCAGGTTCAGGTTCAGAAATAGATATGAATTCTTCTCTTATGATAGAAGGCGTTCGCAAGACTTTATTACAAGAAAGTTTTAAAAATGGAAAAAGTAAAATCATTGATGGGAAACCAATTACAGAAAAGATGCAAAATCAGAATGTAACTTTAATGGAAAAACGATTAGCGGAACAAAACAATTTGAAAGTAGGAGATAAGGTTAAAATTCAATCAGGGGATAAGAAGGAAACTCTTGAACTTGAAATTATTGGTATTTATGAAACGAATGAGCAACCAATGGGTCAAAATCCCCCTCCTATGATGAATCCAGCTAATAAACTATATATGCCTCACTCTACTTTAAAAAAATTAGAAACAGATGAAGGTATGAGTAGCATTCAGGTCGTGTACTTATTGAACGATCCACAGTACATTGGTGCATTTAAAAAAGAAGCAAAAAAATCTGATATTGATTTTAATTATTTTAAGTTAGATGCACATGATTCATTGTACAAGCAAATGATTGGTCCTATAGAAAATATTGCTTCTACGTCTCAAATGATTATCTATATGGTATCTATTGCAGGTGCAATTATTTTAGGGTTAATCATTATGTTATCGATTAAAGCACGTCGTAAGGAAATGGGGATTTTATTATCTATTGGAGAGAAAAAATGGAAACTGATGGCGCAGTTCGTAGTAGAAGTAGCATGTATTGCTATTTTAGCATTTGGATTATCCCTAACAACAGGAGCTAAAGTTTCTCAATTCGTAGGGGATAACTTACTTTCGAGTGAAATTGCTACAGCAAGCGAAGAAAAAGACAATTCACAAAATGGTAGTGTAATGATGGTTGGGGCTGGTGGTACTCCACAAAACCAAAATGAAGATCCAATTGATAAAATTGATGTAAGTGTAACAGGAGAGGATTTAGGGAAAATGGGGGGAATTGGACTGACTATTGCTATATTAGCAACGCTTCTTCCGGCATTATCTATTCTACGCTTAAATCCAAAACAAATTCTTTTAAAAGATGAATAAGGAGGCTCGATATGGAGACAATTTTACAATTTAAAAACTTAGATTATTATTATGAAAGTAACGGAAAAAAAGTAACGATACTAGATAATGTGAATTTTTCTTTTCAAAAAGGGCATTTCTACACGATTTTAGGTCCATCTGGATCTGGTAAAACTACAACTCTTAGCTTAGGTTGTGGGCTGGATATACCTAAAAATGGTTATGTACTGTATAACGGCAAGGATATTAGAAAAATTGGCTTGGATCGATACCGTAATCAACATGTATCTGTAATTTTCCAATCTTATAATTTGATTACCTATATGACCGCTCTTCAGAATGTATTAACGGCAATGGAAATTACAGGTGTGAAGGTACAAAATAAAAAAGCAAGAGCATTAGAATTATTAGAGAAGGTAGGACTCACAGAAGTAGAAGCGAAACGAAATGTCTTGCAATTAAGTGGCGGGCAACAACAACGTGTAGCAATTGCTCGAGCGCTATCTTGTAATGTCGATTTACTAATCGCTGATGAACCAACAGGAAACCTTGATGGAGAAACAGCGAAAGAGATTATTGAGCTATTTCAGGAGCTCGCCCATCAAGAGAATAAATGTGTAATCGTTGTTACGCATTCACAAGAAGTTGCAAAAATATCAGACAGAGCAGTTTATTTAAGTAAAAAGAAGTTAGTAGTAAACGAAATTAATAATAGTTAAGAAAAAAGCTACTATTGTCCTTAATTCACATAATTTTCAAAAATAAAATTCGTGGATGTTAATATTTGTTATATAATGTATTTGTCAAAGCATTAGCCCTGTAGTTTCTGTGATGAATCTGTAAGATAGTTTGTTTGTCACATATATTCATTTGAAACTAAAAAGAACTTGTAGAGATTTCTACAGGTTCTTTTTGTTTTAAGGGTTATATGTGGATTTAAAATATAATTACAATTTTTTGAGGGGGAAAAGTAAATGTTTGTAAAAGCAGAAAGATTATTAATACGAAAATTTGAGTTCAAAGATTGGCAGGCTGTCCATGAGTATACATCAGATATCAATGTTATGAAATACATACCTGAAGGGGTTTTTACTGAAGAAGATACAAGGAACTTTGTGAATGAAAACATTGGTAAAAACGCTAAGAACTTTCCTGTGGTATTAATAGATGAAGATATTCTGATTGGTCATATAGTTTTTCATAAATATTTTGGTGAGCATACTTATGAGATTGGTTGGGTGTTCAATCCAAAATATTTCAATAAAGGATATGCTTCTGAAGCAGCACAAGCTACATTGAAATATGGCTTTAAGGAAATGAAATTACATAGGATTATCGCTACATGTCAGCCACAAAATATCCCATCGTATCGAGTGATGGAGAAGATTGGAATGAGAAGAGAAGGCTATTTTAGGAAATGTATACCACATGGGAATGAATGGTGGGATGAATATTATTACGCTATTTTAGAAGAAGAATAGGGAATTGTTTCGAATATAGAAGAGCTTGAACTGGGTATTTGAGACTATTCGTGCCAGATATCATTGGCTTTCATGTGGTGTTCTCAGGATGGTTGATTGTGACTTTAAAGTTATATTTTTTTCGATTTCTTTGTTTTATACAGAAAGTTTATATTCTTAATGAGCTTACAACGAAAGCAAAAGAAAAAATAGATATGAAATAATTAGTTACTTGTGATGGTGAATTCTCTTAAATAGAGGATTCGTCGTTTTTTTATTTACGATGAGAAATGCATGTTAGTATCGATATTGTGGTGAATTGAACTGTCTGACTGGTTGATACGGCGAACGTATTAATCATCGACTTGTATAAGTACCTATACATACCAGGTTAACGAAATTTTGTTCATTTGTTTTCACTTGAGTGCATCTCGGGAAAGAAGAAATTGTGCAAAAGAAGTGTTAGAAAGCGGTAGCGTTACTGACAGAATTAAACTCTTGAGACTCCCACGACTAAAGTCGCAAGCCCTAATTCTTACGGAGTTACAGGTGGGATTCTTGAATGACTAAGCGTTCGCAGTCCATTTCTGTTTTGAACAGCCTTCAAGATGAGGGCATGTCATTGCCCCTCCTAAACCAGACCATATAGATACTTAGGCTGATTGACTTTTACCATCAATCACAGTTGCGTAGCGAATATTCATCGCCCCAACGATATCACGGTGTGTCTTAAAACCACATGGACACTTGTATTTTCTATCTCGCGCCTTGTTCTTTTCAGCACATTTTGGACAACTTTGACTTGTATAAGCTGGATTTATATATTCAACCTGAATACCAGCTAACATTGCTTTATACTCAATAAATCGTGACAAACGATAGAATGACCAAGTGTGTAGATTTTTTTCGTTTTTACGGCTTGTTCTTGCCGTCTGTCTTATATTCGTTAGTTGTTCTAATCGAATGACAGAAATATGATTATCAATCGCAAAATCAATGATTTCCCGACTTATTTTATGATCTTTATCTTGCATCCATCTTTTTTCTTTATCATCCAACCGCCGGATGGCATTCACCTTTTTGCCTACCATTCCCAAAGAAACGAACCTTGTCATCTTCTGTAATCGCTACCGCAGGGACTTTGAGACCTAAGTCTACTCCTAAAATCTTCGTCCCTATTTTTTCATTTGTAGGAAGCGTGATAGATATTTGGGCGATCCACTTATTCGATTTCCTTGTGATACGAAGTGTACCTAACTTATGTTTTAACAAGTCCAAATTACGATTGTTTTTATCGATTAATAAAGCGCGGACCTTTAAACGGGTAGACTTTCCATTTATCTTAAACGGGATTGAAATATGAGTGGTGTCAAATGAATAATTTTGATTGTTCCATACACAAACAGGTCTCTTTAAAATTGGAGTGATTTTATATTTGCTTTTCTTTACTTTTGTAGCAAACAAACTTTTCGCGTCTTTGATTGCTTGATTCTTCACTGCACTTGGGATATTCGCTTCAATATCTTTTGTGCTTTTTTCGTACTTTTCTTTGCTTCAACCATTTCTGATACAAGTGTATTTATAACTTTGATATATTCGTGACTACTTTGTTCCAATAAACGGATTTGTTCTTTTGTTGGAATCAATTTTACTTTCACTGTTAGGGTCTGTGACATACGTTTCATCCCCTTTTTTTGATTTTCAACAACGTTCATTTGATACATTTCTTGCAATAGAAACAAAATAAGGACGTGCCCATAAGATTTGATGAGATGAGGAGATTTTTCTCTCAAACACTTTGAAATATTCTTCTATAATCATTTATTCTAGTTACAATATATCATTTACTTTCGAAAAATCATAACACAAAGACCCCAATAAACCACCTGTATTTTGGATACTTAAAGTACCACGAACCTTGAGGTTTTTATTAGTACTCCGTATCCAACTTCACTTTCATCCCATGCCTAAAGGCGATAGGCTTTCTCGTTCGGAAAATACTGTAAGATATCTCGTAATAGATAACATAATAGAGAATTAAATTGTTAAATATTTTAATATATTGTTATAATATTACGAAGGAAATAAGGTAATATAAGGTAAATACGCTAATGTTATTGTATAAATATAGCGCAAACAGGGAGAATGGACATGAAAAGATATCTAGTATTAGGATTATTGTTGTCAAGTTTATTAGTGGGGTGTGCTCAGGAGAACGCCTCTGCCAAGAAAGAAACGCCTAAGAGTGAGCAGGAAGTGAAGAAGGACGCGCAAGCCGATAAGAAGGTAGATGAAACAAAGCGTGATGAATTAAAGGATGCGGAAAAGTTGGATGATAATGTGCCAAGGGATAACGAAAACAAAGCGATTGATACGGAAAAAAATGAGGATAAAGTTGATATTGTGCAGTATCAGCTTCCATTAGATGAAAGTAGTTCTACAATGCCTGTCGATTACTTTGAAGCACTTGAACATGGTATGCCATATGAAGAAGTAGCTAAGGCATTACACCGTAATGCGACAAGTGCATTTAAAACGAAGAAGTTTGATACTGAATTAATTGAATATATTTATGAGGCACCAGAAGCGGTGATACAAGTTCAATTTAAGGACGGTAAGTTATTTGGTGCGGATTATGTTGGCCAAGATAAGGAAATGTATTCAGTTATTCCTTTCGGATGGGATGTTAAAAATAATCGTTGGGCTGATGAGAAAAACGTAAGCGTGCAATCTAATGAGAGTAAGTCAAATAATCACAAGTCTCAAATGAACGAAGGCAAGAATGTTGAAGCCAATGATAAGCCCGAAGAAGTTACTACCAACCATAAACCTAATAATAACGAAGGTGAACAACAACGTAAGGAAGTAGAAGAATTTAAGCCGAGTGATGCAGACATGGAACGCATTAAACGACAAGAGGACCGCTGGAATACGCCATCAGGTGGTGTTGGTGCTACATGGCAACAAGAAATGGAAGAAATGAAAAAACAGAAATAAAATAATGTATATACCTATTATACGGATTAAATGAATTTAAAGCGGGAAATTTATTTGATTTACTAATACTTAATAAGAGTGGAAGATTATCACAAGGTAAAGTAATTATTGCTTTAAAATACTTTGTGATAATTTATAACAAAGTCTGATTATTGATAGAAATATTTGATAAAAACCCCTATTAACATAAAAATTAATAGGGGTTTTTATCGATCTTATTTTCAAAAAATGCTCTTTAGACTTTCCTATAAATCAAATTTTATTTTTAACTAATACTACGGTTTAGAAATCATAATAGTTAATCTATTTCTAAATTTAATTGGCTACAATTAAATTTCTTGTCTTATCGATATGATTAAGTAACATACTATACTCTTCTTCATACATAGCTAAACGTTGCGAAAGAGAGTGATTCTCTGCTTCTAAATATTCAATTTGATTTTGTAAAGTTGTCAATTCATCCATTTCTTTATAATTTTGTAGAAATGAAATAATGTCATCTAAGGTAATAGATAAAGAGTTTGTTTCTTTTTTTTGTTGGGAGGGAGAAATGTTATTTTCCACTTTTTGATTTTGTTTTGCCTGTTGTATTTCTTCTTCGTATTGTTTTCGCAGGTAAGAGTTCCAACGAAATCCGCAAGCAGCAGGAGTTCTGGCCAATGGTTTAGCCGCTTCTTTAAATGCAGCTAATTGTGTTCCGCCGTTACGAATATTTTGAAGCACTATTGTTGCAAGAAGTAAATCGTTATCGTTAGTCCAGGAATCTTGTCTTGAAATTACCACGATTCCATCCCCCTTATATGCTTTTTATTATATATATGCAATTACTTAAAATGATAGAAGCTCAACCTCTCTTAAAAAAATTAGAAGTAAATTGATAGAAGGATATACTATTAATAATGCAAAAATGCATAAAAAATAAGGTTGACTATTTATCATAGCTGTAACTATAATAGTTACATCTATGCGACTGAATTAATAGATTTGATGACATGAATTCGTTGTATTAGTGATGTATAAGCAATTATTAAAAAATGAATGGAGTTGAAAATATAAGCCTACATATAAGACGCTTGTATAAGAAAAGAAGTTAGGTAATATACATTTTTTTATAATTATATATAAATTAAAAGAGGTGCACATTTTGAAAATTTTTAAAGGAATTCTAGTTTCTTCAATTGCGTTAACAGCATTTAATGGGGTAGGTGGTATACTTCCAAGCGAAAAATCAGAAGTTGCCTACGCTGCTACTTACAATTATTCAAATAAGCAATTGAATTCTACTGTACATAAGCAAGTTACTAAACAATTAATTTTAAAATTTAAAAATGAAGTAAATTTACCATATCAGGATGGGGTAGAAAAATTCATTAAAGAAGAAAAACAAGACCCTGAATTAATTAAAATTTTAGCCGAATACCCAAATATAACTATAAATCGACTTTTTAGTTCTTTAAACCCTACAGAAATTAAAAATTTAGGTGAAGAAATAAAAGACTCCGATCATATTTCTTCTAATTTGCTAAATTATTACACTGTAGAAATCCAAGGTGATATTGATGTACAAGCATTACTTGTAAAATTTGAGAAATCATCTCTTATTGAAACGGCATATTTACAGGAAGAAGAAGCGCCACCAGAAGAGCGTTTACCGGATTTATCTGTTAATCCATATGATGAGCCTAGACTTGCAAGGCAAGGTTACCTTGAACCAGCACCATTAGGAATCAATGCGCCTTATGCCTGGAGTATCAAAGGGGGAGATGGAAAAGGAACAACTTTTGTAGATATGGAGTATGGCTGGTTATTTAGTCATGAAGATTTAGTGAATCAGAATATCGAATTGATATCCGGCCAGAATAAGAGTGAACACCATGATCATGGTACCTCAGTCTTAGGAATCGTTTCTGCAGAAGATAATAACATCGGTGGAATTGGAATCGCACCAAAAGCTAAAGTAAAGGTTGTATCTCAAATTAGGGATAACGGAAGGTATAATACAGCTGATGCTATATTAAGTGCAGTTAACAATATGCAAGCTGGAGATATCCTTTTATTAGAAGCCCAAGCAACTTATGATGGATATGGAGATAAGAACTATCTTCCTGTAGAAGTAAAACCAGACATATTTGATGCAATTCGTATAGGAGCAAATAAGGGAATTATAATCATTGAAGCAGGTGCAAACGGCGGAAATGATTTGGATCAATTTAGAGACCGTAATGGTAAACAAGTTTTAAATCGTAATAGTCCTGATTTTAAAGATTCAGGGGCAATTATGGTTGGGGCAGCTTCTGCAAGGGTCCCTCATAAACGTTCATATTTCTCTAATTACGGTAGTAGAGTGGATGTTTATGGTTGGGGAAATGCAGTAGATACAACAGATGCAAAACCAAGTGAATTTATGACAAATCTATATACATCTAGCTTTAGCGGAACGTCTAGTGCATCACCTATTATTGCTGGTGCTGCTGCATCAATTCAAGGGATTGCGAAAAATAATCAGGGAAAAGTATATACACCAAGCCAGCTTAGGGATATTTTAAGTGATTCTAGTACTGGAACGAAATCTAATGATCCAACTTCTGATAAAATTGGTGTTTTACCTGATTTAAAAGCGATTTTATCTAAACTTGGTTTTTCACCAAACTTAAGTAATGATTCTTCCATTGTATTTCCTGAGGAACAAGAAATAAATAATGGAAATAAGGGAAATGAAGGATCTACTATTACATTCCCAAAAGAGGATTCAGCTAATAGTGAAGGGAACTCTAGCTTCATTTTCCCAGAATAATTGTAGATGTATTTTTTATTTAGTATGAAAGACTTTTATATAAATAGTTGTTTATAATACTAGTCAGATAGGCTCTTATGTGTAATAGCATAAGAGCCTATCTGTTGTACTTTTAATCATATGAGGTGGAAAGTACTTCTGGGTATATTTTTAGTGTAGTGAAGTGTCTTATATCAACATTTAAATAATATTCAGTGTAGCCTCATTATAAATTTAGGACTGCATAAACGTTTAATTTTTTAACTAATTTGTAGTTTTCACTATTTGAAATAGGTAATCCATTGTTATAGAAATTGCTGTATAGAGTGATGGAAACGAATGTGTTTAAATAATTAGATAGAAGGAGGGGCTTATGTTAAGGATTACTTAAAGATAAGCCCTTTCTTTTTTATTATTTCATGGCATTCATCCCAAAATTCTAAACGATGTGGAAGTAGGGGTAGTTCAAGATAGTTTGTATTTAATTTATGACAACTTTAATAAATTAATTTTTACTGTCGTATGAAATAGGATAAATTATTATAAGTTATGGTTATTACTTAGCATTTTGTTTTACTTGATCTTTTAATTCATTAAGGGTCTTACCGCTAATATTGTCAGTAATAGTTTCATGTATTTCATTTTTTAATACAATTGTTTTACCTGCAATTTCTGCCTTGGAAGACATTTTACTTTCATTAATAGTTTCTATGTTTGTTTGAAGGTCAGCTTTGTTATTTTCATCAAAAGTAATTGCAAATGGTTCAATTGCTCCGTAGTAGTTTCCAAATAATTGATCTTTCTTCAAAAACATCATATATTTTTTATTAACTTTAGGCTCGATATATAAAGGATCCTTATTTTGAACCTCTTTAGTAGTTACCTTAGTAGCCTGTTTTGTAACTGTGCCATCTGGTGCAACAACTGCATTAGAATCTTCAAGCTTAACTGTTTCAGCAAAACGATGATTGATTTTTATTTGTTTATTTTCATTCACACCTTTAATTGTTTCGGAAATATTGAAATTATATAGATGTCCTTCAACATAATTTTCTTTGTCCTCTTCCGATGGATTATTTGGATTACGTGCCATATTCCACTTAGAGTCAAGACCTCCATATTCACCAATTACAACTAGATCGGCTTCATTAATCATTTGATTTAAATCACTTGTAGCAGGGAAATCTTTACTGAGAATGACAGTTTCAGCATTCTTATCTTCGCCAGCAATATTGGAGAAGTGACTATTATATGCTGAATATCCTCCGAAACCAATCACTGCAGCTAAAGGAATTGCAATTACTATAGTTTTTGCTTTTTTACTTAACATTAAGAAATCATCTCCTTTTTCTGTTAATAGATTGCATTCACACCATTTTTATCGTCAGTTTGAGGGACATGCATAGTAGTACGATTACGATTGCTGTTCATAATTGAAGTGCCACTGTTGTGACCTATTCCTATTGCATGACCAAACTCATGTACGCCTGTGCTTTTAGCAACATTAGATTTTGTAATATTTGTATTCCCTGCATTAATATCACCAGCGAATTTCGTTACTTTTTTAGTGGATGTATTATAAGTTGTGTTCATTCTTCCGTAATAAGTAGAGGAACTTTCAAACCAAGAGTTTAATTTGTTCACAGAAGAAGAAGAGACTGTAAAGTTAATACGAGAAGCAGTGTACCAGGCTGAATCTGCAGCTTGCCAACCGGATTTAATGATACTGGAGCCATCGTCTAATCTGTCTCCCCACTTATATGTCGCTGATTTTGAAGGTAGCTTCCATCCTTCTTTTACATAAGCTTCTGAAACTCCAACGCTGGAAAAGACAAGCACACTACCTAATAAAAATGCAGTAATCCCTTTTCTAAAATTCATATTATCCCTCCAAAGATTATTTTTAACAAGAGAATTATAGCATCATTATCTTGTTTTGAATTAATATTTTTTAAAAATTCGGAATATTTATATTGAGAAAATGGTATAAAATATCTTTTAAGGAGACGTTATTATAATGTATAAACATAAAGTAATAAAATGGAGTCTATTTTTATTAATATTTACTTTTTTA
The DNA here is from genome assembly GCF_011066025.1 of Bacillus sp. EKM202B. Classification (NCBI taxonomy): domain Bacteria; kingdom Bacillati; phylum Bacillota; class Bacilli; order Caryophanales; family Bacillaceae; genus Bacillus; species Bacillus sp. EKM202B. The sequence goes on from NZ_JAAMNK010000041.1 coordinate 30,339, forward strand.
ATTATTATTGGTAAAACAATTTGGTCAAATACAGACATAGCAGAAGTGTCTAATGTTTCATCGAATTCTGAAACTATAGTATTAAGTAAGACATTCAAAACTACAAATCATTTAAGTGAAATGGTAGAAGAAGCAGATGTAATTGTACTAGGTAAATATGACGGTTTACACTCTAAATGGAATATGGCAAACAATTCATCATATGAGATTCAAGATGAAGATGTCGAAGGCCATCTGTTTAATTTTCATGTTAAAGAAATTTTAAAAGGGGACTCTGTAGAGAATAAAATTTTAATAAATCATAGATACTCAGAAAGCCTCGTATTAGAGGAAAGTAATGAAGTTATTGATGACAATGGAATAATTCTGAAAGGTGCTACGAAAGTGTTTACAAAAAAAGTAAAAAATAAAGATCCATTGTATATAAAACCTAAATCTGGTGACACATATATAGTTTTTTTAAAAGAGAATAGTAAACTTGGACATTTTTATCCAGCTTTAGAACCTTTTATGATTCAGTTTGATTTAAAGGATATTGCGCAACTAAAAAGCAATTTAATAGATTGGGATAAAAATAAATATAAATATAAATTTGAGGTAAAGGTTAAAGAGAAAACTTTTTATATTGAAAATGAAATAGATTCAACCATCAAAGATAATATTAGTGGAAAAAAATTAAAGGATATTAAGGATTTTGTGAAGAGTTCTTCAAAAATGAAATAACATTTTCACAGGCTATAAATCTAACCTGCATTAAAGGATAGAATTTGCGTAGATTTAAAATAATAAATTGCATTTTATATGCAGAATATGAATTAATAAGATGTCTTATTTGTTCTGTAAAATAATGATGGTGTATATTATTTTTTCATACTCCACTAGCCATAATAGCTTCTTTCATTGAAGAAGAAAGGAAAGAAGCAAGTGACATAAACATAACATCTATATCATTTTTTTCGATTCCTTCTTTAATAAGAGATTCCAGGCTACAAGTTGATAGAAAAGCCTATATTACGAAAATGTAATGTTAATGGATTTTGGTAGTAAGAAGATTAGGATATAATTTTTGTGAGAAGAAATATGAGGTGAATAATATGAAACGAATAATGCTCATGTTTAGTGTTTTTTTGATGTTTACTGTGTTTTTATCATTTTAGCCAAGAAGACTCCTTCCTCAAGGAACGCGAAGTGAGTAGTTGGGAGATGAATTAGCTTTGAACAAGGGATGGCAGGAAGCCATCTTAATTGTTCGACATACATAAACTGTTACTTTACTACCTATCGAATGTACGTTTGTTGTATGATAGACACATATCGAAATGGGGGTGAAACGAATGATGATCAATAAAGCATATAAATTTCGTATCTATCCAAATAAAGCACAAGCGACCCTAATCAATAAAACGATTGGCTGTTCTCGCTTTGTATTCAATCATTTCCTATCCTTATGGGATCACGCATACAAAGAGACTGGAAAAGGCTTGATCTATGGTACATGCTCTGCCAAACTTCCTGCCATGAAGAAAGAGTTTGTTTGGCTAAAAGAAGTGGATAGTATTGCGATTCAGTCGTCTGTTCGCAACCTTGCGGATGCTTATACACGCTTTTTCAAAAAACAAAACAGTGCCCCGCGTTTCAAATCTAAGAAAAACAACGTACAATCTTATACCACAAAACAAACAAATGAAAACATTGCCGTTGTAGGAAACAAAATCAAATTGCCAAAACTAGGTCTTGTTCGATTTGCCAAGAGTCGCGAAGTAAAGGGACGTATTTTAAATGCTACGGTTAGAAGGAACCCTTCTGGCAGATACTTTGTGTCCTTGTTAGTTGAAACAGAAGTACAAGAACTTCCGAAAACACAATCTTCTATTGGAATGGATGTAGGACTAAAAAATTTCGCCATTTTGTCAGATGGAACAATCTATAAAAATCCGAAGTTTTTTCGATCATTAGAAGAGAAGTTGGTGAAAGCACAACGTGTTCTTTCTAGAAGAACAAAAGGATCTTCTGGCTGGAATAAACAGCAAGTAAAAGTAGCTAGAATTCATGAATACATGGCAAATGCTAGAAAAGATTACTTGGACAAAATCTCAACTGAAATCATCAAAAACCACGATGTTATCGGTATAGAGGATTTGCAAGTATCGAATATGTTAAAGAATCATAAGTTAGCAAAAGCAATTAGTGAGGTATCATGGTCACAGTTTCGAATCATGTT
>NZ_JAAMNK010000042.1:0-30441 GCF_011066025.1 Bacillus sp. EKM202B
GAAGCGACGCACATCAATTAGCTCTCACACATTTCACGGCTTCCCGGAGGGAAAAGACAGGCACAGATAACTTATTTTATCAATTAAAATCACTCTCAAGGTTTTATAGTGAACTGGATGACGAATTATCTTTAATTCGTAGCCGGATGCATAAAGTCATTCAGTTGACATTTCCGGAATTGGAACAGATTTTCACAACTAAATCAGATTTATTTTTAAACTTTGTTCAATTATTCCCTCACCCAGATTTTGTTCAAAATCTTTCCAAAACGGTCATGAAGAATCAGATTCGTAAAAATACCAATAAAAACATCTCAATCAGCATAGCAGAAAAGAAAGCTATGGAAGTACTTGAGGCTGCCAGGTATTCTTATCCAGCCGTACGTCAGGATGACGTTTTATGTGAACAACTCAAATCGTACGCGAAACGCTATCAGGAGCTCCTTCATCAAAAAGAACAGTGTATCACGAAGATGGTACGATTAGCTGAAAGTCGCACAGAATATCCAATTATTCTTAGTTTTCCGGGAATAGGTCCCAATACGGCTATACGTTTGTTAGCTGAAATCGGGGATATTACTCGCTTCGAAAATAACAAACAACTTAATGCATTTGCAGGTATTGATATACGCCGTTTTCAATCAGGAAAAACTTTTTTCAAAGATAAGATCAATAAACGTGGAAATAAGCATCTGCGTAAGCTTCTTTTTCTCATTATCCAGAACATGATAAAGCTACGTCGTTACGGACAGAACCACATTGTTGAGTATTATGATAAATTAAAAACGCAACCTTATAACAAATGTCATAAAGTTGCGTCAATCGCATGTGTAAATAAGTTATTGAAGCTCCTCTTCTACCTTATTACACATAATATACACTATGATTATCGGTTAACCGCCTGAAATCATAGTCTCATTCATCATACTATATTTATTCCCCCTAGTAAAAAAACGAATACATATTAGGGGTATTTAGTTTGCATTAAATTTAACATATATGAATATAGGCTTTGCGATATTTAATTGATTAAAAATCTAAAAATAAGGATTGACTAATCGTAAGAAATATCAAAGACTGTCTTTTTCTCATATCGATGAGATTTTCGTCCGTTGTGCTGTAGGAGGTTAAACAGACGAAGGAGAACCTTTGACAATTCTTGGGCGTTTTTGTGTAATGCTTGGTAAAAAAGTAAAAAATAATCCTAAATTATATACATCGCTTTATATTCACTTAGCTCTTTCTGATGCATATTCATAAAAAGCACGTCACCCTTTCTCATTAACATAAGAAAATAGTAACGTGCTTTTAACTTCAAAAATAGTCTAAATCCTTAAGTTGATGGATGTGTGTTACTAACCCTAAACGAGATATGCCTTCCATAATAGAAGGATGCACTTCAGTCAAGGGGAAATTCTAAGTAAATAAAATTTTTCGTCAAACACCTATTTTTATTTTTAAAATTTTCACAAAAATACCTTTGCATATTTACTACTTCATTTTCAACTTCATTTAATCGATATATCTTTACCACCTGTATAAGTTGTAATGTCCAAAGTATCTCCATGCTTCAAATCATCAACGGCTAATTCTTATAAGAAGGATTCTAGTTCAGTATAAATTGCACAGAATACGGTTCAATAGGATACAAAAGTAAAGAGTGGTGTTTATATATTGGAATTATAAAAAAACTAAAGGGAATAGAAATGTTTAAAAATCCATAAAAAAAGAGCCTGTCCTTGAAACAAGCCCTAGCTACAAGAAATAGCGTAATTGAGATGTCTATATATTACCATTTAACTATTTAAAATTCTAGTTGTCTTATGTTGAGAAATAAATTATAGGCATCGTAATGAAAACTTTATTTGGGATCAAATAAATTCTCTGAAACGTAGGTCGATTCAGTTTTAATTAATAGCTCGTGAAAAGTGAAAAGAAGAGCTTTAAACTGATGTTTTTATGAAAAAAAAATGAGGAGAACTAAAAAACAGTATTCTTTTTAAAAATTAAGTACTTGATTAGTACAGGATAAAAGAAATAGTTCAGTTTATAAAAAATTAATTTAAGGGTATTCTATTTGCTACAAATATACTTCTTGGAAAAATAGAGACAAATATTATATGATAAATTTAAGAGATTGGGGGACTGAAACTTTGAACGAGTCATATACAGCAGAAGAAGCTGCAAAGAAGTTGAAAATATCTAAATTAACTGTTTATGAACTTATCAAAAGAGGGGAATTGCCTTCTTATCGAATAGGTAGGCAAGTTCGAATTGATGTAGAAGATCTACAGAAATACATAGAGCAAAGTAAAACGGGGAGCCTAAAAAATTCCGCTCAATTATCTGAAAAACATAATTTAACGAATGCAATTGTAATTAGTGGGCAAGATATGGCATTGGACATACTAGGAAAATATATGGAGAGTGGTATGGGAGAAAGAATGCTAAGAGCTTATGATGGAAGTCTTACAAGTTTGATTCGTTTGTATAAAGGTGAAGGAAGTATAGTCAGTCTACATCTATTTGATGGTGATACTAAAGAATACAACATTCCCTATACTAAAAGAATCTTAACAAATTCCCAGTATATAATCTTTAATTTACTTTTAAGGAATGTAGGATTTTATGTACAAAAAGGTAATCCGAAGAATATCAAAACTTGGGAAGATTTATGCAGAGAAGATGTAAAGATAGTGAATAGAGAAGTTGGAGCGGGTATACGCGTATTATTAGATGAACAGTTACGTATTCATAATATACATAGAACAAAGATTAAAGGTTATGATTACGAAGAAAGTAGCCACTTTAGTATTGCAACTAGTGTAGCTATGAATAAAGCGGATGTGGGAATAGGGATTGAGAATGTTGCCAATATAACAAAGGTTGAATTCGTTCCATTAATAAAGGAACAGTATGATCTTATTATCTTGAAAAATGAAAATACTGTTAAAATTATTAATGAAATTAAAGAAATACTGCATTCAACAGATTTTAAACAGGAACTAGAGTATATTGGAGGATATGATTTAACATTGACAGGAAACACGATATACGAATCTTTTTAGGTAGATTTAACATCTTTTTTTATTTATAATAATGAGATACAAAAAGCTTGTTATCTGTGTATAGATGGGATTTATACATAGAAAAAGACTGCTTTATATGAAGTGCACCTCAATTGTTAGACACATAATTAACAATTGGAGGTGCATTTTTTATGTATAAAGAATTACTAATTAATAGGATAGTAAGTAGTTTAATAAGAATAATAGACCGATAACACAAATAGTTTTGTTTAATTCTTTTCTTTTTCCAGTTAGAAGTTTTATTACTGGATAAAATATAAAACCAAAAGCTATACCGTCAGCTATATTGTAAGTCAGTGGAATCATAATAATTGTAAGAAAGGCAGGGAAATATTCCGAGAAATCATCAAAGTCAATCTCTTTTATGCTTTTTAACATTAAACTTCCAATGATAATTAGAATAGGTGCAACGGCTCCATCTGGAATCATTTTTATAAAAGGCATAAAGAAAAAAGAGATAAGAAATAGTAATCCAACAAAAATAGAGGATAAACCGGTTTTTGCACCAGCAGCTATTCCCACAGCGCTTTCTAAACCAGCTACAGTAGAACTAGTCCCAAAAATCCCAGCAAAAATGTTTGACATCCCGGTTGCCTGATAAGCCCGATTGAAACGTTTATTGTCATTTTCAAAACTTTGTATGGTTCCTAGATTTTGAAATAGTAGAATCATTGTTAAAGAAAAGGTAGCTGTCCAAAAGGATGCATTTTTTACTTGTGCAAAAGAAAAAGCATTGAACACAGCTGGGTAATGCTCATATAAAGATCCCATATTATAAGAAGGATCTAATTTTGTTATGCCACAGAGGGCTGCAACTAATGTACTAATTCCTATAACGATTAAAAATCCTCCTCTGATATTATAAATAAAAAGGATTACAGCTAATGCCAGAGTGAAAATTGTAAGTAATGTATTTGCTTTAAATAGGTTATCCAATCCTATTATCGTTACAGAAGAATCTGTAATAAGTCCACCTTTTTGAAGTCCGATAAAGGTCAAAAATAGACCAATCCCTACAGTAATAGCATTTTTTAAGGAGTGTGGAATAGAGTTGATTAAAAGTCTAGAAAAAGGTGTAAATGTAATCAGAGTGAAAATAATGCCTGATACTAATACGACTCCTAAAGCTTCCTGCCAATTTAGTCCTAGAGATTGAACAATTGTATAGGAAAAGAAAATGTTTTCCCCCATTCCAGGGATAATTACGAGAGGGGAGTTTGCCCAAAATCCTATTATAAGACAACCTAAAAAGCATGTAAGAGTAGTGGCTACTACAGATGCCTCTGTACTAATTCCTGCGTCTCTTAATATGGAGGCATTTACAATCACTATATATGAAACAGTGAAGAAACTTGTTAAAGCAGCTAGTAATTCTTTTTTTATGGTTGTATTGTAGTGTGTCATATTAAAGTGAGTATAAATCCATTCTGTCATGACATAAGTCTCCTCTGTTCAAATTTTTTATACATTGACTGGGTACTTCGTTTTTATTGTAACTTTCAAAGTTGAAATTGTTCTAAATCCAAAAGTATCGTTCCATTCTAAATGGTCAATAATAAGTGACTTATCTTCTATAAAAGGTTGTATGGTATTTAAAAATACTTTTAGTGATTTCTTTGTTAGATTTGCGCCGGCACAGTAATGAGAACCAACTCCAAAACTTAAGATTGGAGGGGTATTTGATCGCTTTTGGCATTCATTTGGGTTTTCATATTTACTCCGATCTCTATTTCCAGAAGAGATAAATAAAATAATTCTGTCACCTTTATTAATGAGTTTATCTTCTAAAGGTATATCTTCATTGGCAACACGTGCACAATAGGGAAAAGGGCATTCCATTCTTAAAGATTCTTCAACTATATTTTCTACTGTTAGTAAACTGTAAGGATTATTTTGAGGTAATTTATCATTCTGCTTTTGTATGTAAAGATACATTAATGTTTTTACAGCACTGAGAAATGGTTCATGTCCATCTACTGTTACATTTGCTATTAGTGCCAAACTATCTTCGACTTGATCTACATTTTTTAGTATTAAATCAAATAAACCGTTTTTTTCGTATCTTTGTTGGTCGCGAATTTCAGAAATAATACTGTAGGTTTTGTCAATAGAGTAAACAGTTTTTTGTGAATCTTCGAAACTAGGAACAGGAATCCAAAGGAAATCCACAGCTTTAAAAGCTTCTTGTAGAATTAGTTTATAATCTTTTACATCTAGACCCAATAAATTAGCGAGAGTATTTTCTGTAAACGGTATAGCTATTTCATTGACAACGTCAACGAATTCAGTATCTTTGTTCAGAGAATTCCATACTTTGAGTGTAGAAGATTTAGCTAAGTCTTCTATAATAGAGTTTGTTAAATTGATAGGTACTTGTACATGTTTACGCAATTCTTTATGCTCAGGATTATCCATATACATTAACCATCTAGAGTAAAAATTAGAGAGTTTATCTTTATACTCAACAGGTATATCTAGCTTTTCGATGAATTGTTTTTTTCGATTAGCCTTTAATCGAGAATCTTTTAGTAGTTGGGTGATATTGGTGTAATCAAAAACAAGCCATGCATTGAGTTCTTTATCCCAAATAATATTTTCTGTAGCTAAGACCTCTGTATAAAATTTATATCTATCTTCGATAATTTTTTTTATAGTATTGTTAGCCATTTCGTCACTCCTAGATTCACTTTTATTTGTAATATTAATTTTCTTGTAATTGATATTTCATATTTTTGTGAGTGATCTGGTTGCTGGATGAGAAAAGAGAAAATAATGCTTGAAATATATATATAGATATGGACCTATTTTCCAGTTATAACTAAATTATATTAAACAATAAATTTAGTTATAAAACAATACTTTTTTTAACTAAACATAACCAAACATAACTAAACATAACTGGATATATATTTGTTTAGTTAATTCAGAATATTCCTTATTTCATTTATTAAGATGATAATTTTTATAGTTAATGAAACGAAAATCTTTTATTAAATTGTAAGACTATCAAGGGTTGTGACTAAGAAATAAAGCGTTCAAAAGGTTTTTATCCTGAAAATAAAGAAAAAAATAATTTTGCAATTAATAGAATTGATATGATATGTTTTCTTTGTTAATAATTTGAAAAATCTACATAGTCTATTAAATTTATGTTTGATTTATTTAAAGACATTATAGATAAGCAGAAGAGAAGGTAGATGATAGATCAGCATTGGGTAGAGTGAATAGCTGTAAGTAACTTAAATTAAAATCACGTTGTTTATTTTTGAGTTATTATATAATCTAGGAGAAATAAGAAGGGGAGTGCAAATTTTGAAATTTGTCTTTGATTTAGATGGTACAATTTGCTTCAAGGGAAAACCAGTTTCGGAAAAAATTCTTGCATGTTTAGATAACATTAGTAAAAATGGTCACGAAGTTATATTTGCTTCTGCAAGACCTATTCGTGATATGCTACCTGTGATACATCCACGTTTTCACGAATATACATTGATTGGTGGAAATGGATCTTTAATTTCTCAAAATGGAAAATTAATTTATTCGAAAGAGTTTGAGAAATCGCAACTAAAAAAGATTCTTGCTTTGATAAATGAATTTCAAGCAACTTATTTAATTGATGGTGATTGGGATTATGCATATACTGGTCCGGATAATCATTCTATACTTAATAATCTAGATCCAGCTAAACTTGCTAAATCTGTTAAGGTGACTTCTTTAAATTCTATAGTTAAGATTTTAATCCTTACAGCGAGCAACATGGAAGAACTATCTCAGAGTCTAAGTTTATTAGATGTTGTAGTACATAAACATAGAAATGAGAATGTAATAGATATTAGTCCAAAGGGGATTCATAAATGGAATGCACTACAAGTATTAGGAGTTAAGGAAGGGGAATATGTAGCTTTTGGAAATGATGCAAATGATATAAGTATGTTCGAACATGCTGCATATTCAGTAATGGTTGGACATCATCCAGAATTAGCGCCATTCTCTAAAGAACGTATTCCAATGGACATAGAATATGAAATAGAGATCATAAATAGGTTAGAGAAACTTTCTGAATTATATAGCCTAAGTCATAATTAAATCTTTAAAAATCAATTAATATATTTTTAAATTATTAAATGAAAAATATCCCTTTGGATTATCAACTCCAAAGGGATATTTTCGCAACTTTATTTAAATTAACTGTTGGATTGTTAGCACAGCTTGGTAGCCAAAATACATACCAAAACAGATTAAAATAACACCTGCTGAAATGGAAATCCATTTCATTACAGTAGCGTTTACAAAGCGTCTACCAAAATGTATGGATGTAGCCATGAATAAATCCCATAGCATAATACCTGCAAAAATAGCTGTACTATACCATAGAGCTTGTTCTTTTCCAATTGTATTTATTGCGCTAGTAAGAACAGAACCGTAAATTCCTATCCAAAATACTATATTTAATGGATTTGAAATTGCAATTGCAAATCCTGCTAAAAAAGATTTTAGAGGATGTTCTTTTTCACCAGTTAAAGAATGCTGTACTTGTTTAGGAGCATCCTTAATACTTTCATATCCTAAGTAAAGCATGGTAATAAAACCAAAAATCCAAATACAGAGTTGAGCAATTGGAGTTGTTAAAAAAGTGGAAACCCCAAAATAAATGAGTAGCATCATAATTACATCAGCTGACATAGCACCTAATCCAACAAACCAAGCACTCCAAAATCCATTTTTAATGCCTTTATTTATTTGAGCCACATTGATTGGGCCCACAGGAGCAGAAAGGGAAACACCTAACAATATATAACTAAAGATCATGCTAATCATGTTTTTTTACACCTGTAATCGGACATCTCATTACGCTTTCTTCATTTGTTTCAGGCAAAATATACTGTTTCCACTCATGTGAATTTTCAGCACCATAATCACCTATATCTGGATGCATTGAAATATTATCGTAGGCTATTAAGCGTTTCCTAATAACTTTACGGACTTGTTTTCCCTGTTTGGTATTACCTGTAATATCATCTAAGGTTCCGCGGGGTTGAAGAGTAATTTCAAGACCATTCTCTGTATATCTGCTTTGTCTTTCAGCATATATAGGTGCTCGGCAAACTACAAATATAGGTTCTCCAGCAAAACAAAATTCCCATTTAGCATGGTAAGGATCTGTTGGGATTTCTGGATTCCATGGTTCAGTATCATTTTCGATTAAAAATTGTAGTACATTCCAAAATTGTTTTTTATATTCTTCTGCCAGTAATTGCTTACTTGAGGGTTTGAAGAATATCACTAGCGTGGTCCGCTTGGCAATTTGCTGATATGTCTTTATATATTCATAAATTCCATCTCTAAGCTTTAGTAGCTCTTTTTGATCATAAGCTGAATCAATAAAAAGATATCTGGACCAACCATGTTTTTCGGAATCTACTGCAAAATAGCAAGGAAACGGTTTAGAATTATCCATAATACTTTTGTGGAAACTGTTGTAAGCGTGTATTTTCCAGTTTTCTAAGAAATCATTGTTCTTTTCATCAAGAATTCTATTTTGACTATACAAATAAGATTTGGTTAATTGGATTACCACTGTAATCCCTCCTTATTGTAAGTATAAAATCATTGATTGTTTTCATAAATTAAAATGTTGTTTTTCACTATATTTAAAATTTTATTGATATCCTCTGTGTGTATCTCAATTGTTAACTCAGGTACACCTGGAGATAGTAGAAATTTATTATAATTATAGATCTTTTTATCTATAATAAGGGTAACCTCATCCTGATATCCAAAAGGGGCTACACAACCGGGAACACAGGAAGTCTTTTCAACCAATTCTTCAGATGAACAAATTGAAACCCTCTTGCCAATTAGTTCTTTCATTGATTTTGAATCTAATTTTTCGCCTTCAATCGTAACTAGCACATAATTATGTCCGGTTTTATCTTTTAGAAATAAACTTTTACTTGGAACACCTTCTAAATTAAATCTTTTTCGTATTTCTCTATCTGTATCATAATCCAGATTGGGTTCATGCTTGTATTGCTGATAAGAAATATTTGCTTGATCTAATAGTTGTATCACATGATTATACATAATTATCCTCCTTTAAGATTTATGAAGTGCATAGAAACTTTTGTTTTAAAATTAATTCTTGTTAATGTGTGTTTATGAAAAGGTACTTATAGAGTTTCGGTATCAAAAAATTCCAATATAAGGGTTATATTGGAACCTTTTTAATATATTAAACTTTTTCACTGCAGAAAGGTATTGATAAATTTTCTTTTAAATACGGAAATTCTGAGATGGTTTTATTTTTGAAAATTTAGAAAAATGATTTTGGTATTGAATAAAAGAATTTGTTTTTAAAGATTAAAATGTATTATTTAATGTTTTGTATGTAGTTTTCTTAGGTTTGTTACAACAAGGATTGTTCTCTATATAATTACATATTACTCTCGGTAGGAATATTTAGGGTTTGGTTTGCTTCTTTTTTCATTATTAATAAAATAAGTATTATACTAATAACCAGTGAACTAACTCCAACTGATATGAAAGATGAGAATTGAAAAATTTTAGCGTCCCAGAACAAGCCAGACAGGTAAGCTCCTAATGCAGCACCTATACCCATGGTAAGAACTGTGTAGGTAGTTTGTCTTTGGCTAATTAAATCTTGGTCTGCATTTAAACTTAAAATGTTCATAGCACAAATGTGATATAAAGCAAAGGTAAAAGCATGCATTAACTGTGAAATTACTAATAAAGTAATGCTTCCGACAAAAAGTTCTATTAATGTCCATCTTAGAATACCTAAAATAGAACACAATAAGAGAATAGATGAAACATTCATATATTTTAGAAGCCTATGACCATAAGCAAAAGTAACAATTTCACATATAACTGCAAAAGCAATTAATGAACCTATTGCAAAACCAGTATAATTATTTTCCAACAACTTAATAGAAAAGAATCCATAATAAGGTGCATGTGTTAATTCAAATAAGAAAAATACAGAATAAAAAAGCAAAAGTTTTTTTTCAATAAAAATACTTTTTGATTTTTTTTTCGTAACCTCAATCGGTTCAAGGCGAATTAGTAGAGTAGAGGAAATTAACAACATAAGTCCTAAAAATATTAATATAAACCAAAAAGATAGTGGACCAAATTTAATAAGGGCATGACTTGCCCAGACTGAAAAGAAAATAAATCCGATGCTTCCCCACATCCTAATGGTTGAGTAGCGTTTCATGTCACCATTTAGCTTTGATAATGAAATTGTTTCTATGTTGGGTAAAATAGATATCCAAAAAATATTTAGTAAGGAGAGTGCTATAACTATAGCCAAGCTATTTTTAACTTGAGTACCAACAAACAGAACGACTAAAAGGAGAACGCATTGTATAAGGTATATGCTTGCTAAATTTCTATTTAGTTTTGATATCAGTAGGAATACATATGGTCCTAGTATTCTGGCAAGGATTGAAATGCCAAGGATTATCCCTATCTCTTTGCTACCAAAGTGTAATTGATTTAAAAAAAGACCGGTTAGCGGAACTACAATAGCAAATGTTGCAAAGTATGAAAAGAAAGTAAAGGAACAGTACTTATCAAATGTTTTCATTTTTATCCACCTCTTTATTAAGATTAATATTGTTATAGTAGTAATTGACCTGTATTAAAAACGTTTTTTATTAGTTTGTAGCAACATTTACTTAAAATTAATATATTAAGTTTTTAAATTTATTTTATAATGTAGTTTAAATAATTTTTCTCCCAATGATTAGTGGTTTGTAAATTGGAAAAATAATGTATTTAGTGATCTTCCACATGCTTGAAATAATTCTTAGTGTCTGGCGTATTTTCAACTGTAATACTTTGGAGAGAAGCCTTTTGTTTTTGTTCCTTCATAGATTAGAAAGTTATTTAATATACAATCAAATGGTTTATGTTTATAGACTGTATTTTTAACTGAAAGGGGGGATTAGTTCTTATAATGAAACTAGTCCAGTATCAAATTCTACAGGCTATCCAACCAATAAACCTCTTTTAAAAACATACTAATTTGAAGGTATGTTCCACATTGAGTATTTCGAATTTATTGTTTGTAAAGGTAAGTACATATTAGTATGAAGTCAATTGTAACACCTCCGTTTTATTATTCTGAAAATACAAAAAGAAGTATACAATACTTTTGATTTAATTGGAATATATTTCTTCGGAGATTTTAATGCATAACGAATTTTAACTAAACACAATTAAAAATAACTAAATATAACTAAGTACGAGTATTTTCAGATTATTTTTTCGCAAAAAAATTCCCTTATGAAATAAAATCGCATATTTCGACATATGATGATGTTATTTCATAAACATTTATTGCGTTGGTTTTTATAAAAAAGCGGATTCATAATACTTTATTTGTTTAAATTGAGCAGATATTATTGTACAAATGTTTCTAAAAAAATAAATCTGAAAATATAGAAAAATTAGAATTTAAAATGTAGTAAGAATGTTGTGGTATGTTCTGTTTGCGAGAATTAAATTTTGTACAAGTGATGCTTTTGATAAAGGAGGAGATACAAGAGTACTTTTTTTTAGGTAATTTATTTATTGTCTTTTATTAAGAAGGGAGAAAAATTATGAAAACAATTAAATTATTTTTACTATGTGCTGTTTCTGTTTTTATGCTCGCAATTTTCACAGGATTCTCTCCTGCTATGGCGGAAGAAAATGTTAATAAAACTGAGATAAAGGTATTTGCTGCTGCAAGTTTAAAAGATGTTTTAGAGGAAGTTACAGCCAATTATGAGAAAACTCATGGAAATGTAAAGTTTACTTTCACTTACGGTGGTTCGGGTTCACTTCAACAAATGATTGAGCAAGGTAAATCAGCAGATTTATTTATCTCCGCTGCAGAAAAAAATTTCACTCCTCTAGTTGAAAAGGGGTATATCAATCCGAGCCAAGCTATTAATTTTTTAGGGAATGAATTAGTATTAGCAACACCAATCGAAAATAATATTGTGCATAGTTTTTCGGACTTGAACACAAATAATGTGCAAAAGATAGCTATTGGTAATCCTGCAACAGTACCTGCTGGAATGTATGCAAAACAAGTATTTGAAGGGCTGAACCTGTATGAAATTTTAAAAACTAAATTTGTATTAGCAACTGATGTAAGACACGTATTGTCTTTGATTGAAACGAAGCAAGTTGATGCTGGGCTTGTATATAAGACAGATGCACTTATTTCACCTCAAGTAAAAATAGTAGATACAGCAGATTCTAGTTTACATGACCCTATTATTTATCCAATGGGTGTTCTTAAAGCAACACTGTCTCCAGTTCAAACTACAGAGTATTATAACTATCTTCAAACGGATCAAGTAAAAGAAACATTTGTAAAATACGGATTTTCAGTGCTAAATCAGAAACAGGAATTAAACAAAGCAGCATAAACCTAAATTTTAGATTTTTGTGCAAACTTAGAGTATCCACCATTAGATAAGAAATATTTAGTGGTGGATACTTTCTTGCTTTTGTAAATAATAAATTAAGTATTGACGAAAAATCGATAAATAAAGAGATTTTAATTCTTGTTTAGGAGTTATTTAAAATGAATTCTACGTTTGAAATTGTCATATGTGATTTAGATGGTACTTTGCTAAACAATAATAAAGAGATTAGTAATAAAACATTAAAAACTATACAATCTTTAAATCAAATGAAAATACCTGTTATTCTCGCAACGGCGAGAGCACCAAGAGATATAGAAATATATTTAAAAGGATTAGAACTGGATACTCCAAGCATTTGTTATAATGGGGCATTAATTTTTGATAATAGAAACAGTAAAATACTTACATCTAATATGATTGATATTTCCATAGTAAAAAAATTATTTGAAGTATTAAGAGAAGAAAAAAGCATTGAAAATTATTTAGCTGAAAAGAATAACGAGTTTTGGGTGGATGTAATTGATAAAGATGTACAGTGCTGGATTGATGCGGGTTGTCCACCACATGCAATAGGATATCCGTCAACTTTTTTAGATGATCATTTATCTAAATTGATTGTTAGGGGAAATACCGAATTTATTATCAGAATTTTAGAAAAACATTTCAAAGAGCACTTAATTTATACATTTTCCGACTCCCGTAAAGTTTGGATAGAAATTTTGTGTAAAAATGCAGGGAAAGCAGCGGCTGTAAAGTGGATAGCGAATCACTACAGTGTCCCACTTTCAAACATAGTGGCCTTTGGTGATGCAGAAAACGATATTGGAATGTTGGAACTAGTTGGTTTTGGAGTTGCTATGGGTAACTCTGGAAAAGATGTGCAATTAAGAGCGAATTGTATTGCACCAACAAATGAAAATGATGGTGTAGCACACACTTTACGTGGGATTTTTTCTATATAAAGACTATAAATTATAAATGGAATGGGGAGAATATAATGACGAAAAACGGTTTGTTATATACATGTGGTAAATCCAAGTCGATGTATTATGGGGAGGAAGATGATTCAATTATCATGCATTTTTTGGATAGTGTATCTTCTTATACACAAAATAAAAATGCTCGAATTATAGGAACTGGAATACTAAGATGTGAATTTTCTTCTCACATATTTGAGTTGCTCCATAAAAAAGGGGTACCTAATCATTATATATCCAATATAGGAATGGGGAGAATGAAAGTTAACAAATTAGATATGATTAAATTGGAGATAATCCCCCGAAATATTGCGGCTGGTTCAATTGTAAGGAATTATCCTATCCAATATGGACAAGTTTTTAATCAGCCTATTTTAAAATTAGACCTCAAATATTCAAACGATCCGATGATGAATTCCGATTACATTGTTGCAATGGGCATTGCTACTAAAAGAGAAATAGAAGTTATCAGAGAGATAGCTTTTGAATTAAATGCTATTTTAAAGGATTTTCTTTTGGAAAGAGGTGTAAAGTTAGTTGATTTTAAGTTCGAAATGGGAAGAAATGCAGCAGGTGATTTGGTAATAGGAGATGAAATTTCTCCAGATGGTATGCGTCTTTGGGATATAGAAACAAATCAATCTCTAGATAAAGATGTATTTCGTTACAACAAAGGGGACTTGGTACATGCTTATGAAGAAATATTGAAACGGATAATGCCTGTAGAGAGTATGAAATAATAAGATGAATAAAGTAGATGTGAATTTTATTGAATACTCAACCGATACAGTTAGTTTTGAGTTATCTCCAGAGAGAGAACCGGTTTTATATGTAAATCCAGGTCAAGAAATCTCAATGGAGATAATGAATGCATTTTCACAAGAGACGGATAATGAAGAGGAATTAAATAATGTAATTAATAAAGGCAAACATCATCCGTTTACAGGGCCAGTTTATATCAATGGAGCTTTGCCAGGAATGACAGTAGCTATAAAAATTAAAAATATTCATTTAGCCAAGCATGCATATACATGTATTTCACGTTCTTCAGGAGTGTTGAAGGGTCAATTCACAGAACGGAATTATAAGAAAATAGAGATTAAAAATAATAGGATAGATTTTGAGGGAATTGATTTACAGGTTAGACCTAGCTTGGGAGGGATAGGACTAGCTGATCCCTTTAGAACAAGAAATGGTGCAACATGTAAATACGGAGGGAATTTAGATATCCGCTGGTTGGTTGAAGGAACAACAATTTATTTACCAGTAGCTGTCGAAGGTGGTTTATTATACGCTGGTGACTTACATGCTTTACAAGGAAATGGAGAACCCTCAGGGATTGCTTTAGAGGCATCAGGCACTTTACAAATAAATATAAATATATTTGAAAATAATATTCCTACTCCCATTTTACAGGTAGAACAAGGAATTGTAATAATTGGATTTGGGGAGACATTTGAAGAAGCTGTTAAGATGGGCGTAGATACTTCTACGAAGATAATAGCTCAAGCAAATCATATGAATAAGGCAGATGCCTACATGTTATTGGGATGTACCTCGGACATTGTTATTGGGCACTTAACAGGGAGAATTAAAAGTGTAGGAGTTTTAATTCCATTTGAAGTTTTACGTATAGAAGATGTACTAAGGAAAAAGTAAACAAAGAAGAAAATGAAAAATTATTAACATTTGATTTTATATTTTCTATGAAGAGAGGAATCACTTTGTCAGTGAATGAAGAGTTTATTACAATTGCTCTTTCAAAGGGACGCTTATTATCAGAAACCTTGCAGATTCTAAGAGCAAGTGGGATTAATATCCCCTTAGATTTAGAGAGTTCGCGTGAACTGTGTTTTGAGTTAAGTGAACAAAATTTGCGCTTTATCTTGGTGAAATCAGTAGATATTTTACTTTTTTTAGAGAAAGGAATTGCTGATTTAGGCGTTGTAGGAAGTGATTTACTATTAGAAAAAGGTGAAGGTTTTGTAGATATACTTGATCTTAAAATTGGCCAATGTGAACTGTGTGTTTGTGCAAAACCTGGAATAAATATAAAAGATGTAAAATCTGTAGCAAGTAAATATCCTGTAATTACAAGGAAATATTTTGATCAGCAATACCATGATATAGAAGTCATACATTTAAATGGTTCGGTGGAAATTGCTCCAGTATTGAATATGGCAGATTGTATTGTGGAAATAGTGCAGTCAGGTAAGACACTTGTTGAAAATGGATTAATAGTCTATGAAAAAATTGAAGAGATTTCAGCAAAAATAGTTAAAAGAAAAAAATCTTTATATGAAAAAGAAAAACAAATTAATGACTTTTTAGCAAACTTTAATAATTATTTTTATAACATTAATGTGCCATCTAAGTTATAAAAATAACATTTTGAGAAAATAGGTGGTGTTTTAAAGTGAAAATAGTAGTAATAACTGGTGCAAATCGTGGTTTGGGATACGGAATTGCAAAATCATTTGCGGAAAAAGGGCACAAGGTTATTGGATTGAATCGGACTTTGTGTAAAGAAGAATGGTTAGAAGAAATTCAATGTGATCTTTCACAAAAGATAGATATTGAAAAGTCTGTTGCCGGGATAATTAGACGATATGGAAAAATAGATATATTAATAAATAATGCAGGTATAAGAAGATTTAATAACATTTCAAAGATAACAGAACAAGATTGGCAAGACAGTATAAGTACAAATCTTTCAGCCCCATTATGGTTGATTCAATTTACTGCTCCTATGCTAAAGCAGAGTAAAGGGCTAATTATATTTATTGGAAGCCATGCGGGTGAATACTACTTTGAGCAAGGTGTTGCATATTCAAGTACAAAATCTGCTTTGCACGCAATGGCAGAGGCGGCAATACAAGATTTAAGATATGAAGGAATACGTGTTAGTCACCTATCCTTAGGAGCAATTGCCAATAGATCGATGGAAAATGATGAATGGAAAATGCGCCCACGGGATATAGGTCAATTGGCTGTCGCAATCTCAGAATTACCATCCAGCATAATGCCTGCTTTTGTAGAAGTTCGACCTTCTATGCCAAATAGGTCTCCAATTTCTGGATTGGAAAGATTGCAGTATATATAAGTATTATGGCGATACTCTATTTTTTACTCCCCCATTTTTTATGGAAATGGGGGAGGTTTTTGTATTTAAAGGAAAAAAACGAGAAATTCTATGATATATCTACTATCTTAATACAAGAATAATAGAAAAAACATATATTACAAAAAGAGTAGGGGAAAGCATCTAGAAATATTTATGTACTTTTATATATAATGGTACAAGTAATGATATATATCATTAAGTTAAGGAATGCATCGTCCTCAAAAGCGAAAAAAGTGAATTGAATTCCGAAGGTCAGCTATAAATAAAATTTTCGTTTTAGGGATATTTCAAATTATTAGCTTGATAGAAATGGGATACCGCCATACATCCATCAAGCTAGGAAAAGCAAATATACTGGCTATGTCTTAGAAACAACCATGTAATCGATATTAATGTGTATAGTCGAATGGATCTGAAACTAAAAGATATTCATAATGACGAAAGGGAAGTGAACGATGCATTTATAAAGAGGCAAAAACAAACACTTCAAAACTTCGCGCGAAATACCGTTTTTACGAATAATTATACATTTATATAAAACTCTACTACAGTATTTAGGGGATTTGAGCTCAATTTCATTAATCTTAGTGTATTGATATGTGCCCATACAATTCATACTTTATATAGAAATTATTAAATGCTGAGTTACTCATTAATAATTTTTATAGTAAATTACATTTTAATTTATAAGATTTTTTCTTATGTTGATCTAATTAACTCCTCATAATCATGATTAAAATAATCAATTCATATTTGATAACCACATTTAAACTGTTTCCACATATTGATTTTTGTATAAAGAATCCTTTATTTTATCTACATTCACATGTGATTTTTCTACTAATTTTATAATGTAATTTTAATTTATCATTTGGTTATCTATCATTTTCAATAGAATGATTACACAATCCTTATTCAATTTCGGGTATATTCTAGTTACCATAATTAAATTATGTAAATATGTATGTGTAAAAATTGAATTTTACGCGAACTTGTGTTCGTTTATTTTTTCTGTTATAGTATATATGAGGTGATTTTCATGGATTACAGCAAGCAACGTCAAAAATCCGTACATCGTAAGAAATTATACGAAAATCTAAATGAAATGCCCTTTTACATAGAAGAATTTGTGGAGCACAAAGAATTGCATGATGCCTCTCCCTCCACCCTACTGAATTATGTATATGATTTTAGAGTCTTCTTTAATTGGCTATTATCTGAACAAATTATTGAATCAAAACCCATTAAAGACATATCCTTCTCTGATTTGGAGAATTTAAAGAAAAAAGATGTTGAGAACTTTATGAGGTTTCTAAAACTACAACAAAACATGCAGAATTCCTCTGTTAACAGAAAAATTTCAGCCTTAAAATCATTATTTAAGTATCTTACCTCCCTATCAGAGAATGAAGATGGAGAATGTTATTTTTATAGAAATGTAATGGCTAAAATAGAAATACATAAAGATAAAGAAACATTAAATGCTCGTGCAAAACGTATGAGATCTAAAATATTCCATAATGATGACGATCAAGAATTTTTGAATTACGTTAAGTACGAACATGAAAAATCTTTAACAAAACATCAGTTATTCTATTTCCTAAGAGATAAAGATCGTGATGTAGCTATCCTCTCCCTCTTTCTTGGTAGTGGTATTCGTGTAAGTGAATTAGCCGATCTTCGTATGGAGGATATAAACCTAAAAGAAAGACTAATTGATGTAATTCGCAAAGGAAATAAAGAAGACTCAGTATGGATTACCCCAATTGCATTGAATGATATTGAAAAGTATATGGAAATTAGAGATAACAAATACGCTCCAGGGAAAGAATTAAAAAATGTGTTTTTATCGAAGTATAAACATACTGCACAGCCTCTTTCGGTTAGAGCTATCCAGGATATAGTAGAAAAATATACGAAGGCCTATGGCAAAAAAATGTCTCCTCATAAATTAAGACACACACTGGCGAATAAGCTATACATGGAGGAAAAAGACTCGTTACAAGTCATGCAACAACTTGGGCATACCAGTCAAGATACAGCCTTGCTATACACTCAACTTGGAGAAACAACTATCAAAGATAGTTTGGGGCGAATTGGAAAAAATAAAGAATAAAAGTTCAGCGACACATCTATTGCTGAACTTTTATTCTTTTCTCATCATCTTTGATTTTATTATATAAAAAATACATAGTTTAAATTCTACTTTAATTAATATATAAAAATTCCTTTGTTAGAGAGATGAGAAAAACAGAGAAATCTAGATTCTCATATTTGTTGTTTAAATTAAATTATAATATAAATAACACTTGAATAGATAGGAGTTCCCCACTTCTCTTATCTTGTACAATGTAGGGAGACATGAAAATGGATATTAACATTTAAATTCATTTTAATACCCAAAAAGGCAGGCATAAATTTATGCTTGCCTTCCGTTCTCAAAATTAATTACACCTAAAACAACGTGAGATAAAGCAAATCTAAATACTGACTTCTACCCTCTATTTTTTACTTTTCTAAAACAATTTCTGCTATTTTATTAGCATATTTTTTAGAGTCAAATCCATCATAATTACTTAGGACTACAACGGACAAATATTCTTTTGGAAACCGCATAAAGTGTGAACGATAACCCGCCCAACTTCCTGAATGTTCCAAGTACCGATAGTTAAAACTTTCAGCAAGCCTTAGCCCAAAAGCATAATCTTCATTGTCAATAATTGTATCCCCAGTTGGAGAAATTTCCAGACCTATTTCGCTCATTCTTTTAACAAGATTTTTTCCACCAACGTTACCTGTGGTTAAATTTTCTCCCCATTTTACCAGGTCTTCAACTGTTGTATGAACTGCCCCATCCCCTGTATGTTCCCAAGGGCTTTCATAGACCTTATATGCTCCTTGTTCATTCTTTGAATATCCTCTAGCAATTGATATAGTAGTTGGATAGCAATCCACAATTGTTGTGTCTTTCATGTGTAAAGGATCAAAAATACGTTCCTTTGCAAACTGACGTAGAGACTTGCCACTTACCTTCTCTACCACTAGTGACAATAAAAAATATCCTGTATTTCTATACTCAAATTTTGTTCCAACCGGGAACCTTGCAATTTGATGACTTTTAAGTTGTTCTAGCGATTCTTTTACAGTTAATGTGTCCGTATATTTAATATTTGCTGCTTCAGCCAATTCCATATAATCAACTAGTCCACCCGTGTGATGAATTAGATGTTTCAATGTTACAGGTTCAGCATATGCACCTATAGAAGGGACAAATTTTAAAATTGAATCATCTAAACTCAATTTCCTCTCTTGTTCTAAGAGTAATATAGAAAATGCTGTGAATTGTTTAGAAACTGAGGCTATATTAAAAACGGTTTTGGTAGTTATGGGTAGATTTTTCTCTATAGAAGCTAAGCCAACTGCACCTTTATAAGTTACGCCACTATCAAAACTAGAAATATATGTAAATCCAGGAGCTTTTGATGAAAACTTTTTTAATAATTGTTTAATCAATGTATGCGTCTTTTCATTATATGAATTATTCACCTCAATCACATGCCCTTCCCTTTAAATGATTAGAAATATATTAATCTGTTATCTTTTTCATATTGAATCCAGTTAGCCTCCGTATCGGATTATGAAATCCAACAATGGGATGACCATCTTCAG
The DNA here is from genome assembly GCF_011066025.1 of Bacillus sp. EKM202B. Taxonomy (NCBI): domain Bacteria; kingdom Bacillati; phylum Bacillota; class Bacilli; order Caryophanales; family Bacillaceae; genus Bacillus; species Bacillus sp. EKM202B. The sequence goes on from NZ_JAAMNK010000042.1 coordinate 20,306, forward strand.
GCTGGTTGTACAGACCTACTTGGATAGTTCAATTTCGGATTATCTTTTGCATCATTCCAATATAATTTAAATTTTAGAATTAGATTACACATTTTAATTTGACTACAATACAAATTAACTGTCATATCGGATGATTGATATAAGGGGCACCATACATGCCCACCAACTTAAGAAAATGAATAACCCCCAAAATGAAAATTTTCTTTCACTACAATTAATTACATAGAGAAGTCAATGTCTTTTTCATTTTAGGAGAGCTTGTTTTGTTAATTCGATATTGATAGGATACAGGTATCATTTCGGAAATTTTGTATACTAAGCGAAATTTAGCCTGAAAAAGTGGGATTTCAGTACGTTAAGTGAAGTGATATTTGATTCTCATAATCCGTATTATCTGGAGTTAATAAAGTCTATTACACTCTCTTCTTTAGGAACGTTCCCATAATATCTTTCTTGAATTTTTCATAATCAAATTGAAAAGCTACATTATGCGTTTTATAGCCTGGATTAGTAACAAAACGAAAGTCTGCAATGCTTTGACCAAATCCTTCTCCTTGATCAGGGATTACTTTAATGGGTACTCTTGAAAGACTAACAGCGTCTTGATTTAGCAAATACCACACTGTTACAAAATCATGCATAGGACTTCCACTTATACCAGGATTAGACTTGGAGTAGAAATTATAATAATAATCTAACATAGGTTTGATGATGAGTCCTGCAAGATCCTGTGTATTCCGATGAAATGCATCGATTTGCTGGACCATTTTGGGTGTAACAATCGCATGTTGAGTTACATTTAAAGGAATAATTGTCAAGCTCTTTGCATGCTGCAGAATTAAATTTGCTGCATAAGGGTCTGCGTAAAAGTTAGCTTCAGCCACAGCAGTTACGTTACCTGGATAGAAAAAAGCTCCCCCCATACAAATGCATTCTCTTACGTTTCGCATTGTTTCTAAATTCAATACAAAAGTCGTAGCTAGCGAAGAAAGTCTTCCTAAATTGATAATTGTAAGATCTTCTAAATTTGATTCTATGATTTGATAAATATCATTTAAAGGATAAACTGGATATGATATTTCAGGGGGAATGATAGGTCCTAATCCAACTTTTCCATGTACCTCAGGGAAATACTGAATCAATATACCTGTCAACGGTACAGAAGCACCCAGGAATACAGGTATCTCTTCTCTTCCTGCAATGTACTTCAAATAGTTAATGTTTCTTATTACATTTTCTCTTGATACATTTCCATAATCGGCTACAATTCCTACAAGTTGAATGTCTTTACGAAAAAAGGTGTACAGTATAGCAAACGCATCATCAATCCCCAAATCTGTGAACAGGAGAACCTTTTTTTGCATTTCTCTTCCTCCAACATTTATAAAATTCTACGCTCACTAATGATATTGTAATCAGACTAAGCTTGTATGTATATATTTTATGTATTCTTAAAGAGTGGATTCTATTCACTTGAAATAGCTTTGCTCATCTAAACTTGATATTATGTTCAAGAGTAAAATACATAAGGGCATTAGAGATATGGAAAGATTCGTTGTTATTAAAGAGTTTACATCGGATTGGGCACTACAATTAGGGCTCACCATATCAAAAAAAAATGTACGTTTAGACATAAAATTGATATATTTTGATTAGTTGCCTGTACGTTAATGAATTAGCTTGTATATATGATGAAATGTACGAGACAGGTGTGATTTTAGGGGAATCCAATATTTTCTATTCAAATATGATAGAATAGAAGTATATTCAAAATGGAGGAATGGCAAATGAACTCAAACACAAAACAGTTTATTTATGATATTCAGCAAAGAAAGAACAATTATATAGAAAATGCTTTAATAGCAATACAACATCCTAAAAAAGAGCAATCTGAACAAGTCATTCAAAATATAGTAGAGAAGATGGATATGATGATTAGTCTAGTTACCACGTACATGAGGATTGAATCAGGATCTACGGAAGAATTAAAAGAACTTCAGAAAGAAATTATCCATGCTCAAGCATATATCCAAAAAAGAAAATTTGAAGAAACACAGAGATAAAACCCTGTGTTTTTATTTGGACGTCTATGAAACCAATTTGTTATAAATCAAATTAGATGTAATTTAATCATTGTTTTGGCATAACCCATACAATTTGTTGAATTCGTACAATATATGGTACCGTGTCTTCAATTAGCAAATGATCTGGTTTCACATCCTTTAACTTTCCTCTTACATTACCTCTTACAGTTTCAATAACCACATGTTTACCAATTACCGATTGTAATGTCTGATATACGTAGGGATTAGGTTCACTTACCATATTTTGTTCACTCAAGTCATTTCCCTCCAAATAACTCAATCTATAAAACTCCTTTCTAACCTACATTCTTTCTCTTAATATATGATATAAATCTTTTAAATATGCTAGAAGGATAATTCATTATAGAAACAAAAATAACATTTTAATAAGGTACATTTAGGTTGTTCTTTTCAAGATATGTGTCATTTTAAATACGCCCTTTGTTAGCATACTGCTCATACTTTTTTTGAGATTCTTTTGTAATACGTGCGTTGAGTAAAATTGCCAACAATAAAAACACTCCATATTTTCCTCCTGTAGCTCCTATGATAATCACACTACTACAAACAAGTACAATTAATAGGATAAACGAAACTAAATAAATACGATTATAATCCTTTGACATCTTCTCGTATTTTATGCGTTCTTTCCTTGCATCCATCTAAATTCCTCCTTTAAATTATCCATTTCAGCATAAGATAAATCCCGCTCTTAAAAGAAAACAATCTATCGTTTCAAATACTTAGTTTGTTTTTTGATCAACTAATGTATATAAAATAAAAAGAAATCCTACCAATATTAAGCTTTCCACTATGATAATCCCGACCCTCTCCTTCCTTTGAACCCCATCACATCAGATGGAATATATGTATATCCTGTTATTAGCCGTAGCAAACAAAAAGGATCTTCCTTTCTCGTAAAGGCTGATCCTTTTCTTCGTTCATTCAATTATTTTTAGCTATTCTTGATTAATTAGAATCACAGCAGGTCCATCTACACGAATTCCACCAACTTCGATTTTTTCATAAGGCTCAACTGTAATAGAAATAATCCCTTCTCGCTTCTTTAATTCATTACTTAATTCTTTTGTTAACATTTTTTTCATGTGTGTACTCCTTCTTACTGCTTCATTTACTATTGTTATGTAAATAAGATTAAAAATGGTTTCCTGGTCTGGAAACCATTTTTTTGTAGTTGACCATATGGTGTTACCAGTTCGTTTATCAATTTTACGTAAAGAAGATAAACAATTACTATTCACTGTCTCAGTAGATATAAGGAACTCTTAAAGAGATAGCGGTGAGGTTGATTGTTTTTTCTTCTAGAAATAATGACTTAGATAATATATTTTACCTAAAACAATGAAAGCCCTACCTCTCTTCCATCCTTACGGATCCTTGTCCGTGCCAGTGTGAATCAGGATTGCAAAAATCAAGTGACTATTTAATCGAGTTATTTGATGAAACTTTGAACGTTCGTAAAAGAAACTTAATAATAAAAATGGATAAGATTGAAGTAATAACAAAAGAGGTTCCTACTCTAAAAGTGAGTTGAAGAAGTTGAATGTCTTTGAAATGATTTATTTTTAATAATCATCATATTCCCGAAAAATTCAGGATATTTTCGGGGGATTTAATACATTATCTATAATGAATCTTAACAGAAACTTTTTATTTGATTTTCAGTGATCCCTTTAATTAATCCTAGTTCACTAATCAAAAATTCATGTGCGTTATCCAACATTTTTTTTTCGCTTGTATTCAGTGCCTTTTCTTTCTTCATACGCATTAAATCACGTACAACTTCAGCACCTTCTTGTATTTCACCCGTTTTTATTTTGTCCGTGTTCACTTTATACCTTTGTTTCCACGGCAATGATTTATCTGATTCTCCATGCTGAAAAATGTGTATAATGTGTTTTAATTCAAGTATATCAGTAACTGGGCGTATACTCGAACTTAGTATTTTACCCATAGGAATCATGACTTGCATATTACTGATTGACATTTTTATAACATAATACTGTTGTTTTTTTCCTGAGAATTCTTTTTCTTCTATGGCTTCAATTATACCTGCTCCGTGCATTGGATAAACAATGTTATCGCCAATTTGAAACATATAATCCACCTCCATATATGGTAACCTTCTTAAGCTTAACATATATGTGATTTTTTATCAAATATTTTATAATATCACATATTTATTTTTGGTGTCAATTACTTTTTCTTTAGAAATAAAATTAAATAAAAACAACACAAAAACAATAGCGAGCGTGTTAGATTTCCAATAAAGGGAAGGGGAATTTCCCCGCGTATATTCTAAAACTTCTACTCATTAACGTAGATCAGTTTTCCCATGAAAACGACCAAATCGATCCCGTATTTTTTTCAATCTTATGTGGTACTCCAAAATCTCAATTCTTGCTTTTTCAGCTAAAGGCGCAATTGGTCGTAAGTCTTTTAACCCCCAATAATCAACCACTACATCAAGTACTTGATCAAAATATTGTAGTGGTCCATAATTCGCTTCTTTTGCAATCACAGCCATTCTATTTTCAAAATCAGGCATGACAGCACCTGGCATTTTAAAATTCTTAATCACATTGGCAATATGATAGCAATAATTAGGTTCCAATTCTAAATGTGTTCGAATCACGTCTCGATAAAACGCATAATGAAGAGTTTCATCTTTTGCAAGACGGCGTAATAATGTAGCAAGATCTGGATCATGCTTACTTGCAACCTTAGCAACATTATTGTAAAACACCATCGTTGCAAGTTCTTGTAGCGTCGTATACGTCATGGCTTCGATTGGTGTATGAAAATCTGGCTCAAATCCACTCTCAACGACTGACTTTCTTAATTCATGTATTCTTTTAGGATTCACACTTCGAGTGAGTAATAAATATGTCTCCAATAAATTCGAATGTTGATCCTCTTCTGAAGTCCATGTGTGAATAAAGTCCGTAATAACAGAAAGGGATCCTTTAAAAGTTGCAGATAAATACGTGGTAAACCATGGTAAATTCACTTCTGTTAATAAAGCTGTTTCAATGGCTATAATTACACCAGAAGGAAGAGTAACTTGACTTTCATCCCAAGGAACTCTTTTAAAGTCCATCCCCTTATCCCATGGTAAAAACTCATGATAACCCCAGTCTATCTTCTGAGCTCTTATTTTATGTTGTTCATACAGTTCTTTTAAACGTGGTTCTAATCGGAAATCTAAATCATTTGTTAGCATCTATAAGTGCCCCCTTTTCTTATCATCTAAATAGTCATTCTATTTTTACTCTTAAAATTTTCTACAAATAAATATTACGTTCCTTTTTTAAAGTCAAACATAATAAATTTGTAACAAAATTCTTTAAGAGCGCTATATTTTTATAGGATTTTTTTATATCAAAAGGGGGACCGTTACATATATTTTCTTTTTTATAAAATAGATACTAAGGCATACAATATGTTAGTTAGCCTTAATAAAAAAACTAACCCCAGTAAATACAGAATAACTTTCATGGCTGAAGATTCTCGTCATGTTGTAAATCTTGGTGAGTGTAAAAAGATGCATGCCTATAAAGAATCGTTTTATAATAAAGATTGATAGTATTTTATACACACTATCAACTTATTTAGATGTAAGATCCAATATATTAGATTAAGCGCTTGAAAAACAAATACAGTTGATGAGATAGCTTTAAACGACAATTCCTAACAAGATCAATGTACATTGGCTATGGATGAGTTAGACCAAATTTTGTGAAACGGTATAACAACACAAAGGGAAGAGGCGATAAACATGCAGTCAACGGAAGCGCATATGAAGGAAAAACAACGTAGAGAAAAAATAGAAATTATATTTAGTCACATGGTAAAAGGAGAGAGTTATTTTCACGGCTCTTCCTATCAATGGAAAAACATTGTATATCAAAATTATAATAGAATACAGCAAAAAGAGTTGGAAGTTGAACAACTCATTTCGATAATGGAAAAAGCAGGGGTTCATTTTACGCAGCATCGTTCACTCATACACTATCCCGTCATTGATTTTGTAAAATATATAGCTAAGATTTATAAGGAGCCCCTCGAAATACAGTAATCATATTTAAAATAAACCTTTATAAAAGGTTTATTTTCGAAGATTTTTAACTAAAACCCCAAAAAACTCATTGTAATATTCTTTTTATTCACAATACTATTCATTTTTGTTATAATATCAACCATAACGTATTATATTCGTTTGTATATCTTTATATTTTGGAATTTTATTACACAAAAAGACAACTCTTAATTGGAGTTGTCTTTTATTTTTTTTGATATACATAATACTATTCTGATGCAAAACTTCAAGATTCTTACAACCCGAGAAAAAGTAGAATTTCTCATAATAGAGATGCTACTTTATTTCCTCATATTCCTTCATTATTTTATAAAACGTAATTTTCTTTAGCTCTAGCATTTCCATAATAGCTGTGGATAGCGATGGGGATAGCATCAATTGCTCATCAACTTAAGAGTTTGAAAGTACCCCATACCCATCAAGCTAAGATTCTAAAGTACCCCCAATCGAAAAATTTACTTATATGAAGATCTAGCTTATTTTGTACATCTAGCGGTTTATTCATTGGTCCTTATCTTACATTTGTATATAAATAAAGTAAGTTCCATACAAAAACACCTCTAATTCCCATTATGTATAGAAAATCAGAGGTGTTTTTCAGTATATAAAACTTCGATTGTTATATCATCACTTATTTTTTGAATAACGGTGCTATTTTGTCAATGCGGTTTGTCCAAATTCCACCTGTATAATCGTCAGGAAGGCGTTTTATATCTTCAGACGAATCAAATCCACTTGAAAACCCAAGCCCATTCCCTCCTACAACGATAACTCGAGTATCTGCTTTATCCATTCGATTCAGAAAACGATTTGGCCATCCCCAAAGCCAAGGAGCTACTTTATCTGGTATATGTAACTCTCCATGCTCCATGCTTGAAGGTATGTAGCCAGTCCATCCTATCGCAAGATAAGTCAGAAGATCCTTTTTCATGGTTGCTTTTGACATTGTTCGTAAACTAGGGAGACGATCTTTTATCGCAGCAATGGGTTTATCGCCGCCATATACAGTTAGTTGATCAAGGCGTTTCGCTGGAAGTTTCTTGAGGTAAGAAACCAATTGGATTCCCTCATTTTCATCATCACTTTTAATATGAATAAGAAAAGAACGACCTGGAAAATGGTTAAGTACTTCATCAAGTGTTGGCATAAGATTAATCCCTTTACCACGAAATGGGAACGTTTTCCCCCCATCAGCTGTATAACCGTAACCAATATCAAGTGCTTGTAATTCTTTTGTTGTAAAATCTCTTGTAACACCTTTTCCATTAGTACGGCAATCAAGAGTCCAGTCATGAAAAATAACAAAATTTTCATCTTTAGTTGGTTGAACATCAAACTCTACTAGATCTGCTCCAGCTTTAAATGCCGCTTCCATAGATGGAATTGTATTTTCTAAATAAGGATGTTCAGGTTTATGTATATTTTCTGCTGTACATGTATCCCCCTCAATCCCTTCCATGCTAAAAGTCTGCGAAAGTCCTCGGTGAGCAAGAAGAATAGGAGTCTCTTCGTCCCTCTTAACAAAAAAAAGAACTGTTATTTACATAAACAAATACGAATAGGATAAGAATTATCCAAATCGTTTTACGTTTTAGTAACCTTTTTATTTTATTCATTGTATTCTCCTCTTAAATATTGGTTAAAATGATTTAAATAATGTTCTTTATTTAAATACTTGTAAATGTTATAACCTATCTTATTCTTTTGAAATGGATAGGATTGGTAATTGCATGTTGGTACTTTGATATAAATTAGGAGCGACAGAAAGTATTTCGTAACTAGTATCCTAGCATAATTTTAAAAATGCCCCCCCTCTAGATTATAATGGGACCGTACGCCTAATTATTATAAACAGGCTTTCTATATGCTAACCTTCTCTACCGCTATTATTTGACGATACTAAGGCTTCCACATTGCTTCTTTTACTGCAATCTTGATATCGTTATCACTTACAATACCTCCTGCAACTGCTTCAGTAGCTGCTGCGAACATTCCATCTATCATAACGCTTGCACGTACAACAATTGTTCCAAGTCCTAGCTCTGGGAAAAAGAAAGCACCCGAATTATCCTTCCATTTTACATACTTTTCTAAACTTTATGGAAATAAAAGGAATAAACTAGCTGTTAAATTGGATGCTGGATATAAGAGATATTCCAAGGGTACTCCATTTTAGTTTCCAAGGAAACTAAAATGGAGTATAATTATATACGTACAATAAATATCGTTTACAAATTTATTATTGTACACATTTTTGCATTAGCTCTTAATTACGAAAATAAATGGAGGGCATGAAATGGAAAATTATTATGATGTAGCGGTAATTGGTGGTGGTCCAGTTGGACTTATGACAGCATGTGAATTAGCTATTCAAGGCGTAAAAGTTGTCGTTTTAGAGAGATGGTTAAATCGGATACGAAATTCTAGAGCACTCACACTTCACCCCCGCTCCTTAGAATTAATGGCTATGAGAGGTATTGAAAATCGATTTTTATCTAAAGGGAAGAAATCAGATACAAGCCATTTTGCTGCCCTAGATACAAGATTAAACTTTAAAAATTTAGATACTGATTTTCCATATACGCTTTTTATTCCCCAATCTATTACAGAAGAAATATTAGAAGAGCGTGCATTGGAATTAGGTGTAGACATTAAACGTGGTCATACTTTAAAAAATTTAAAACAGTATGATACATTCGTACAACTAGAAATAGAGCAAAGAGAAACAATATATAAAATAGAAGTTCCATATGTAGTAGGCGCTGATGGAGCAAGAAGCGTAATTCGTGAGTTATCACATATACCGTTTAATGGAACAGATACAACAACTACTGCTATATTAGGCGATGTCATTTTAGAAGATGTACCAGATAACCCATTTTTATCTACATCTAATATAAATGGGATCATAATGATGGTACCTATTGCACCTAATGTATTTCGTATTGCAATTGTAGATCCTAAGAATCAGACAATACCTGTTCATGTTGCTGTCACACAAAAAGAGCTTATAGATAGTATTTATAGGATTACAGGTGAACATATTCGAATTAAGAGTTCAATATGGCTTTCTCGTTTTGGAAATGCAACCAAACTAGCAAATACTTATCAACATAAGCGTGTATTCTTGGCAGGAGATGCAGCCCATATTCATTTCCCTGCTGGCGGACAAGGTTTGAATGTAGGATTACAAGATGCTTTTAATTTAGGATGGAAATTGGGACTGGCTATAAAACATAAAAAATATGAAAATCTATTAGGAAGTTATCATATTGAACGACATGATGTAGGAAAACAATTTTTCAAGGAAGTACAAGCGCAAGAACAATTAATGATAAACTTTTCAAATGCAGGTATGGAATTAAGAGAGTTATTCTCTCATGTACTAACATACCCAGAGGTGAATCAAGATTTAGCTGAAAGAGTAAGTGGCTTGGGAGTTATATATTCTTCTATGTATACTAAAGAAAGGCATCCATTGACAGGGAAAAGATGTACAAATCTTACTATTTCTTCTCAAAATAAGAAAACTTATAAACTCTTTGAATTGATGCAAGATGGTAAATATATTTTATTAATACATCCGTCTTATAAAAAAGAAATAGATAAAATGAACATTGATTCGCACACAAAGGTGGTTGTAGGAGAAATACAGGATTCTCAGTTAAAAAATATAGATGTCATTTTAATTCGCCCCGATGGTCACATAGCTTACATTGAGTATGACAAAAGAGATAAATGCAAAAAATTGCAAATTAAATTGAATAATTTTTAAAAAATCCTATTTATTAGCATGAATTTAGAGGTTTCTAGTATGAACTTTAAAACACTAGAATTTATAATGGCCCCCACAACTATTGATATGATCCCCTCATAGTAGACAGTAGAAAGAAAGCACATTAATCTGTTTACGTATGGGGGGATTTTGTATG
>NZ_JAAMNK010000043.1:0-29723 GCF_011066025.1 Bacillus sp. EKM202B
TTCTGCAACCAACCTCATATCTTCAGTTTTCAAAGAGCAATCTGTACAAGTAAATGATAGCAAACATGTTGGCCTATGCCAACCGACATTCATCTCCCACCTAAAGTTGGTGTTTCACACCTTCACATTTTTGAGGAAGGAGTCTTCTGTCGGAAAACGATAAAGAACAGGCTTATTTATCCGAACTTAAGGTGTTTGTTGTACAAAGTGAGAAGAAGGACAGCTTTTTAGAATATATCACTAGCCATTTGAGATTATCCTTCCTTTCATGCTTTTTAAATCATGTTAGCTCGTAAAGATTCAATGCGTGCCCTTTGTTCCTATCCTTTCTGGATCGTATATGAGGGCAATAGAGGGGGGAAATAACAAAATGAGTTTAATCACTCCACATTATTTGCTTGTAGGCGGATGTTCGAAAGACAAAGTGTTACAGGCACATAAAAAAGCAAAAGAAATATTTAATCTGAATAATGAAATGAATAAATTGATAAGTCCGTTGAAAAGCGACTCCTTTTTTATACTTTACGACGGCAGCCATCACAGATGGAAAAATGAAGATGAATATATGAAGGCGAAAACGGCATATATTCAATACCTTGTAGAGTCTGATATTCAGTTTGTAGAAATGGCAACACAAGAATTGATTTCTTGAAAGCATGCAAAAGGTCCAAAAAAACTAGAACAGCACATCTATCATGTAGAAAGAAAAAAACGGTGCATCATTAATCAGCTAATCAATTGGGGAGTTTCAAGAGGCTCAACTTTATTTAGGTGAATCAGAAGAGAACTTGGATTATCTAGTCAAAGCGTTTTTAGGTGTATATAAAAACGTGAGAATTTAAGAGCAAACGATGAAAAACATTTCGTTTTCACGTAATAAATTATGTGGTGCTAGAGTTGACAGGAGCATGAGATTAAGGACGAAATAGTCCTATCACCTAATTAATATAAGGCGAATAAACTAGGGATACCACTCCATGTCCACCAACTTAAGAATCTTTACTAGCTCCACGTTATTCTTTCTAAAAGACTAAATAGAAAGGATGACCGTTTTTTTACTAGATTTTTAAGTTGATGGACATATATAGTGACTCCTAGGAGTTGATACATATAAAAAAGAGCTCATGTATATACAATTTTTAGAAAATAAACTACCAGAATCTTAGAACTTATATCAAACCAATAGCCGTTTATCAACAAGAGTAAAGGAGCGGTGATTATGACAACAATTTTAGTATTAGAAAATGATATAACCATCCGTAGTTTTATTACATTGAATATGAAGCGTGCTGGTTTCAATGTTTTAGAAACCGATACAGGTGAAAAAGCTCTTGAGCTTTTAGAACAGAATAATGTTGATATTGTAATACTTGATGTTATGTTACCAGGAATAGATGGATTTCGGGTATGCAAAAGCATACGAAAAAACAATGAAGATATAGGTATTATTATATTAACGGCACTTGTTCAAGAGAAAGATCAGGTACACGGTTTGACAATTGGGGCAGATGATTATATTAAAAAGCCATTTAGTATAATTGAATTAGTAGCACGTGTACAATCATTGCTAAGAAGAATTCAAAAAAATAAAAAGGATTTGGAATTGATTCATTCGGGGCCATTTCAATTAAATCTTCTGCTAGGAGAATTATATAGGAATGAGATAGTAATTGATTTAACTCCAACAGAGCATATTATTTTACGATATTTAATGGAAAATTCCATGAAACCAATTTCACGTAATGAACTCTTAAATAAAATATGGGGCATAAATTGTGTAGGTAATACAAAAGTCATCGATGTGAATATCAATCGTCTTCGTCAGAAAATCGAAACTAGTCCTTCTAATCCTGAGTTTCTCCTTACGGTACGAGGAAAAGGATATAGATGGAACGAAAACAAACATTGCAACTAATTTGGCAGGAAATCGATTCGCTTATACATTTTTTAATTACAAAAGTATTTACAAAACTTACAAAAACTATTTTTACTATTGAAAGCATTTTAATATTAGTGTTAAGAAAACAAGTTTTTTGTGGATAGTTTGTTTTCTTTCACCCTTACAGAACTGTCATCTTTATGTAACGTTATTAGATAGTTAATTTAGCTTTTAAATTTAATAATAGGATTATAGCAATCAACAATAACTTTTTAAAAATTATAGGAGTGTGTTAATAATGATCGTAACAACAACTAATACTATTCAGGGTAAAGAAATTATTGAGTATATAGACATCGTAAACGGTGAAGCAATTATGGGTGCAAATATCGTACGCGACATCTTCGCTTCTGTTCGTGACGTTGTAGGTGGCCGTTCTGGTGCTTATGAAAGTAAATTAAAAGAAGCTCGTGACATTGCCATGGAAGAAATGAAACAACTTGCAACGCAAAAAGGAGCAAATGCAATTGTTGGTATCGATGTAGACTACGAAGTTGTTCGTGATGGAATGCTAATGGTTGCAGTAAGCGGTACAGCTGTACGTGTCTAAATAGCAAGTAAACTATAACCTAATTGGTGAACTGCAACTCTACTTGTTAGACATAACTAACAAGTAAAGTTGCAGTTTTTTATAGAAAAATATTCTTTAAAAAAAATTAGTTACATGTGGTTCTGGTGAATAGTTAATATGTATCAAACAAGTCGATACATTAGGTTTAGGATTTACACAATCGCTATTAACTATTGGAATTTCTGGCCTAGCCCAAAAAAGATTCTTGCGAAAGTACATGAAGGGAATCAATTCCTTGGTAAAGGTCAATTTCTGCTACTAGAAATCGCTGATTTGGTTAAGACAAGATACCTAAGTACAAGCATATGGTTAGAAACCATCAAATATGATTTTAGAATTATGTATTATATGAAAAAGCCAAATGCAACATTTTCAGATGAATTAAAGGAAGTAAAAAAAAGAGAATAAGAGTGTCTCAAGCATACCAGGGTATGTTGAAAAATAAAAAACTAATTAAATCAAAAAGATGATGCAGAATAAATTATTAATATTATAAATATATATCGATTCAAAAGGAGATGTTTAGTTTGTTAAATTATGAAAAAGACGCAGAAGTTTTTAAGGCATTAGCTCATCCAGTAAGAATTGAAATTTTGAAACAATTAATTATAAGAGGGGCATGTAATGTAACACAAATTGTAGGTATACTGGGTATCCCACAATCTACTGTTTCACAGCATTTAGCAAAGATGAAATCTCAAAAATTAATTAGAAATGATAGAAAAGGATTAGAGGTTTACTATAGTGCCCAAAACAAAACTATTAATTCCATTGTTGAAATACTACTAGATTACAAATCTACTAATTGTAAGTAGAAAATAATAATCTTTGTTCCAGAACCCCCTAAGTCAATCAAGGATTCTGAGCGGATTGATGAGACGTATGTAAAAATTAAAGGTCAATGGATGTACTAATACCGTGCTGTTATTTAAAGTTAATACAATTAATTTTCATGTTTCAAATACGTCAATGACTCCTTATGATTGAACTACCCCCACTTTTACTTCTTTTAGAAGAGGGGGATTCCTAAGTAAAGAGTTAGGATATCTCCACAGTCCTTGCGGTTAGAAGCCTTATCGCTTCATTCTTTAGATTGATACTTGCGTTATAAACATTTTCAGTCTTCCTTCTTTTTAATTAACTCTTTTACAAAACCTTTTACTTTCTCTTTTTCTACCTCACTACATTTTATTTCTTCAAATTCAGTTAGGTTTATATGGATCTCTTGTAATAGTTCATAAATATCTTTCATACTATCCCACATCCTAAATTCTTTCTTATTTTGATTTTTTATGCAATTAAGAAAGTGAATCTAAGGCATATTTAGTAAAAATTTATTATTTATATATTATAGAAATATTTCATTTGTAATATGTAACGTTAATAATGGATAGACAATTTCTTATACCTTATATAACGTATTAAACAAAGTGATTTCTCACACTTACCACAAATTTTTTTTTAGATCGCATACCATACGATTCCATGGTAACAAAAAATAGACATTTTCAATTACTCCCCTCTATATTTGTAAATATTTACTTGATTGAAAAATTTCTTTTTAAGTGTCACTATTTGTATATCGAATAATTACTGAAAATTGAGAATTTTATTTAAAAAATTTTGAATATGTCTTTCTTGAAAAAAACTGTGATAATATTTAAAAAAACGATTTGAAGTTAATATTACCCACCCTATTTTTAATTGAATTATTTTTTCATTTGAGTATCCTTACCTTATTTACTTCCTATTTGTTAGTTTATTGTATTCTGTTCTATATATTTATTTTTTAATGCGGTTGTTTAAAAATAAAAAGGTAGTCAGTCTGCAATATCTAAATAAATTAATTAGATGTTAAAGGGGGAAAAACATTGAAATTGAAAAAAACTGTAAGTTCATTAGTATTAAGTGCTGCAATACTTGGTTCAGGAGCAACAGCAGCATTTGCTGCAACACAAAATGTAGGGGGGGGAACATGGAATTATGGAACCGGTGGTGGTTCAGTTTGGTCAAATTATTACCACGGAAGCAAAGTTCACAAATCTTCAGTAATCGGACAATATTATTATAGTTCTCCATGGACGAACCCAGGTTACACTTCATATGCAAGTGCACCTGATACAGCTGGTGTAGATGAATCTTATTGGTCTGTTAAATAAAAAGTAAGAAAAATCCTAGAACTCGTGGGTTATTACCTGCATGTTCTAGGATTCTATTTTATGGCACTTAAATACATATAGATAAGTAAATTATTTTTGTTAATATTTGAAGACAAAGAGTATTCTATCTTCATTTGAATTTTAAATGAAAATAGAATACGGAAAATGGAGACTGGTATGAAAAAAATATTAATTACATTAGTACTTGTAGCCTATGCTGTATCTTCATTTGTATTTACTAAGCACTTTGAAAAAAAAGAAATGGTAAATATTAATTTTTCTGATAGAAATGGAATTCAAGTGGTTGAATTGAATAAAGATGAACGTCCGGAAGATAAACTGAGAAAGATTGAGGAATTATCCAAAAAGGAAAAAATCAACATCTATAAATTATCATATAAACCGATTAAAACTTCAAAAAAACAAAAAGTAATTATCTATGCAGCTATAGGGGATGAAACACAATTCAAACAAAAATATCCACTAGAATGGGGAAAGATATTCAATCAAGATCATTCCGTAGCAAGTTATTTGTCATCAAGAGATACGAAAGATAAAGAGCAGGTTGGAAAGATAAACATATTTTCACCTGAACTTATGGTAGAAATTAAACCTATAGAAGCGGCAAAAGATGAAAACTTGAGAGGCGCTTATTTTGTTGATAGTAACAATCCAAACGTTGTTCAAAAGGTAAAAGAGAAATTAAATACCAAAATCGGGTTCAAAACAGAAGAGTCAGAACGAGCAGGTACTATGAACATCCTAGAAAATCAGGGAGTTGATAAGTACTTTATTATAGTTCTTACTATAGTTCTGTTACTCATCTTCCTGAGTTTCTTATATTATATATTATTAAATTATAAAAGTTTGGCAATTAGAAAACTGTTTGGATATACGGATAGAGAACTAATTTTTAAGCATCTATTAAAAGAAAGTATTCAAATTCATACGTTATCCTTAATGGTAGTTACTATAGGACAAGTAATATACTTGTTTTTTTATAATGGGATGAGTAAATTCTTAGATTTTGGTAGTACATGGATTGTGTGGCAATTAATTTTTTCAGGTATTTCTATTCTAGTTAGCCTACTTCCTTCTTTAATGATATATCATATAAAAATTCTGGAACTATTAAAAAATAAAAAACCATTAAAACTAGTTCAATTTTTAAATTATAGTTCAAAGTTTATCTTTTCGATTTTTCTAATTATCTTCTCTTTTAATCTTATAAATTATTATCAAGATCTATCTGTACAAAACTCTAACCAGGAAAAATGGGATACAACAAAAAATTATAGTTTTTATGAATATCAAAGTAATATTATAGGTGACCATACAAACTGGGAATATGAAACTGGAATTAAAAGCAAGAAACTATTTGGAATAACTAACCAAAAAGGGGCTTTGCTTATAAAACCATCAGATGGTATCACGTACAAAAAACAGTTAGAGTATAACAATTCTTTAAACAATACTATAGGAGATGTTAAAGAGTATGATCCTCACGGCGGTAACACCCTTCAAGTGAATTCTAATTATTTACATGATAATCCAGTTTATGATTTTAATGGTAAAAAAATCAATATCGATGCTGATTATGGTGATTATTTAGTTATATTAGTTCCCAATAAATATCGCAACAACGAAGCTGATATTTTAAAAATGTATAAAGAATGGTATCAATTCACAAGGTTTATTGATGAAGATAAACATAAGGAAAGCATAGGAGAAAAAATTGAACCACATAAACAGGTTGAAATTAAACTTACCTATATCCAAGATAACCAAAAACATTTTTTGTATAATCCTATGCTAGAGGTTAAAAACCAAAATTATAGCAAGGATGCTATATTGATTGTTGTTAACTCAGAAAATATGGGTGGAGACAGCTATTTAAGTTATTTAACTGGGCGTTATTTTTTCCCAAAAGTAGATAATCCAAGTCAGCCTTATAAAGAATTAAAAGAAGACATTAAAATCTCAGGTCTTCAAGATATCATTCTTACATCGCCGTCATTATATAGTATTGTAGATGATTATCTCTTTAAATTAAAAAGCGAACTTCAATTTACGCTTCTTTTTGTAACATTATTACTTAGCATAGAGATTATTATTACTTGTTTTACAATTTTAAATTATTTAGAAAGAAATAAATTTATTCATGCCGTTCAAAGAATCAATGGCTTTGATTTTTATAAGCGACACAGTAAAATCGGTTTTCTCTTAAGCCTTTTTTGGTTAATAATTTATTTAGGTGCATTAACATTTAAATTAGCAACTTATACAATTATTTCACTTATAATTCCAGCTTATTGGTTAGTTGAATTATTAATTGTTTATTTCATCATTCGATTTGTAGAAAAGAAGAAAAATAAGGACGTATTAAAAGGAGCGTAGTTCAAGTGGAAATTGAGCTAAAAAATATATCTAAGAAATATGAAAATAAACAAGTGCTTGATAATTTTAATTTGGTTGTAAATAAAGGAGAAATGATGGCAATTACGGGTCAAAGTGGAACCGGAAAATCAACGCTATTAAATATAGTAGGTCTTTTAGAAGAACCAGATTCTGGAGATGTAATCATACAAGGAATAGAAAACGCTTGGAAGAGCGAGAAAAAACAAATCGAGCTTTTTAGATATACAATAGGCTATCTCTTTCAAAATTATGCATTAATTGATAATGAGACTGTGAGCAAAAATTTAGATGTAGCACTAGAATATGTTAAGTTACCTAATAAAGATGACAAGAAAAAAGAAGTTCTAGAAAAAGTTGGGCTACTAGACAAATTAAACAGTAAAATTTATCAACTTAGTGGTGGAGAACAACAAAGAATAGCATTAGCTAGGCTCATGTTAAAAAAGAATGATATCATCCTAGCAGATGAGCCAACTGGATCATTAGATGAAGTGAATCGGGATCAGGTGCTTAGTATATTAAAGTCATTAAATAATGAGGGAAAAACAATTCTAATTGTTACTCATGACCCTGAAGTGTCTAAAATATGTACTAACGTTGTTACACTATAAATTTTGAAAATAAGGTATTAACGGTTATGGTGCAAAAATTTCAAAATAACTGTAATGAAAAATCCCCCATAGATCTTATACCTATGAGAACTGCCTAAGGGTATTTCATATTTGACTTAGTTCTATTGTAATGGGCTTTCGCCATACATGAGAAATATAAAGATCCAAAAACTAACTCTCATAACAAGAAATTCTTTAAACCTTTGCTGAAAGGAAATGTACGCTTATCTAAAAAAAAGAATGCTCCTTTAAATAACAAAAAGGGCATTCTTTTTTTATGGAATCTTTATTCTCCAGTATCCAACTTCATTTTAAATGAGGATTTAGCCTTTTCTAGTAGATGTCCTTTAAATCCGAGTATGAAAGGTTTAGTTTTTGTGCAACTATTTTAATTAACGCAATTTCGTGATAAGCCTAAAACCACATGCCCATCAACTTAAGAAAGTAAATACCCCAAAACGAGAAAATTGGCATCTCCAGATAAAAATATACAATTTTTTTGTTTTGGGGATGTTTCAAAATATTAGCTTGATAGCAAATAAAAAACAGATTTCAGTTTCTAATTCATATTAGAAGTAATGTGCCTATTTCTTCTGTACTTAAACCATTTAATTTTATACAGGTTTCTAGGGATAGATTATAGGAATATTAATTTGGCTAAAAGTCAATTATGGAGAATTAGTGAAAATAAACAATAAAATCACCATATGAAAGACTTTTGTAACATTTACGTAAGAGATTTGAAAGGTTTTTAAATTAAGATAACCTTCCGAACGTAAGATTCGGATTAATAAATAGAAAAATAAAAAATGAGGAATGACGTTATGAATGGAAAAGAAACAAAAAAGGTAAAAAAGATCCTCCCTGTAGGAATTGGAAAGAAGGTAATCCCTGCAACAGCAGCATTAGGTATTCTTTTTTCTATGGCTCCTGTTGGAGAAAATAAGGCTAGTGCAGGGATAGGTGCTGTAGTAGATATAACTATTACTGTATTAGGTGCTGTAGCAAACACTTATGAAGCACTTGGAATAAGCCCAGGGGATCGAGACCCAGGCACTCACATTGATGTATATGCAGAAAATGAAACTTACCAGGCTCCTAGTTTTACATCTGGGGAATTTAATATTTCCATGTATCATACAAAAGGTGATTTGAATTTTATTAAACAAGTTAAAGTACGTTATCCAAATGGAAGAATTGAAACTCATCAACTAAAATCTGGGCAGCAGCTTAAAATTACTGAAGCAGGTGCAATTATAGATTTAAACCCTAATGCAGCAAATATCTCAGAACACGATCTTCTTTACATTACACAAGCACAATTAGACGAAGGAAAGACCGGAGTAGTGATAAATCAAGGCCAACATGCATTTGTAGAAAAAGCATCTGGTAAAAACCCAAGGTTTCTTGGTCCACTTTACAAAAAATATTCCGGTGACTCCTTTGGCGATTGGACGGTGATTGCTAGAAATTCAGATTACCTATTTGATCAGATAGCAAATAAATTATCAGATGAGCAAAAACGATTGATAACATTGACTTCAAAGCCAGTATCTAAAGATGTCCTTGACAACTATGTTAATAATGACCCTAAAGCTCGTGCAGATTTTTATGATCGATTATCTGATGTATTGGCGGAGCGTACTAACGTTCTAGAGACATCTATTGATATAGAATTCACTAACCTAAATCATGGTAACCCTTATCAACTTATCCCTTATAAAAAAGGAACGAATAAAGTAATCGTAAAAACAGGTTCAAAATACCTTTCAGGAAAAGAAGAGAAAGATCTTCGATATTCTGATTCACTTGGTGACGATGAAGTATTCGAACTCGTTCAAACAGGAAATTCTTCCAATGGTCAATTTCAATTCCATTTAATAAATAAAAATGGCGTACGTTTGTCTGGGAATTCTTATGTCCAACAGTTCGGTTCTGATTGGAGTTTCAGTTCTGAACTTCGTTTTGCAAAAAGCAACAATGAAATTAACAATTGGTTAATAGAGTGGTATCCGGGTAAGGAAAATGAGAGACAGAAGTATGACAAAATAGAAATTATAACTGATGAAAAGGACCCTACTAAATATCGTGCAAAAGATTCCTCTGGAAACGTGATAAAGAACAGTTGGGTAAATCGAGATAATGCGTATTCCTTTGCAGATGCTGATGGAGTTCTCATGACAGGTTGGCAAGAAATTAAGGGGAAGACTTATTATTTCTCATCGCCTTATGGCTACATGGTTACTGGAGGTGGAAGTGATTCACAGATTGAGAATACGTACTACCACTTTAATGATGACGGTGTTTTACAACGATCAACCTGGAGAGGAGAGAACTATTCCGATGCTTCTGGTACATTCGTTAAAGAAGGCTTGAAAGATATAGATGGTAAAATTTATTATTTCCAAAATTACAATATAAATAAAAAGGAAATACGTCTTGAAGATCAAGATGCCATCCTTCACTTTTCCGATAAAGGTGTGCTTGAGAGAGTTTCTAATCTAAAGGGAGAAGTTATAAACAGCGTTGTTAATGTTCCGTTTGACAACAAAACATTAACATTTAATAACGACGGTTCAATTTTTAAAACAGGTATCAACAAAAGAGAGAAAATAGTAGAATATTATAGTTTAGAAGATGGACCTTTCTATACTGGTTGGAAAATGATAGACGGTAAAAGATATTACTTCAAAAATGGTCGCAATTATACGTTCAATGCTCATGAAGATATTGATGGAAAAAGATATTATTTCCATGAAGACGGATCAGTTAACCGAGCAGGGTTTGAAAAAATTGATGGTAAGCTATATCACTTTGACAATAACGGAGTAGTACAAACGGGCTGGCAAACTATCGATAATAAATATTATTACTTCGATGAGAATGGGGCAGCTAAAACAGGATGGTTCCAAGTTGGTGGTGGATATAGGCCTTGGCCTCTTGCATATGGATACCTTTGGTATTGTGCTAGGGAAGATGGTTCCCTTTATGCAGACGGTTGGTTTAAAATCGACGGTAAAGATTATCACTTTGACCAATGGGGACATAAAATGTAATAACATAATGATGGTTTGAAAATTTAGCCTATACGTATAAAAATGGATCATGACATGGACTGAATATATTTTCCATGTTATGATCCGTTTTTATCTTTTCAGATATACTCCTTCTTATTGGTTCCCGATTCGATTCTTTGAGACTGAATAAAAAATTCGAACTAGACTTAATTTCACTTGAAGCTAAATATATATTGGAATTTATGATGAAAGAAATTGGACCGCATGTATATAATCAAGATGTAGAAGATGCATGTAAAACATTACGTCCTCAGATGGATGTTATTGAAGAAGAAATTTACGTGCTACAAATTCCAATAAAATCGAAGTGATACACCCGAGCCACCTTTTTTGTAGAACAAAAAGGTGGCTTTTGTCATCTCATAAATCCTTAACGTAGGAAAATCAGTTATTCAATTTTTTTAAAATTTCTTAGCTTAGGTTTTATATCATTTAGTTGGCGGGGACCCCGAAGAGAAATTGGTAAAAGCACAGAGTGGAGATGTCATCTAATCTATATCATATTTTCGCTTATAACTATTTCTAATTTTTACTTTCGATACATTTTTTTACTAATTTTGGTTAAGTTATTTTCAAAGAGGTTATTGCTAATTCCATGGGTATATTTATATATCAATATGCCTGCTTTTGAAAATAGAAATTTCTTAAAAACTATATGTAACTTCTTTCTGAAAGGAAGGGTATTATCAATTGAAACCATATGAAAAAATACCTGATGAATCCATAAAATCTTTACAGGATTTAATGCAATTACTAAAAAAATCTAAAGATTTTATAACATTGGAGATCGCTTCAAACAATTCCTCTATAGTCATTTCATATTTTAGAACATTAATCGATATAAATATATTTCATGAAGAGGTTTTAACTTATATAAAAGAGAAGAGCTTCGATTCATTACAAGATATTCAGTCTGTCTTACCCTTTGAAAATTCAAAAGTAACAAATCAAATGAAAGATATTCAGGATAGTATTTTAAACGGCTATATATTTATTCAGTTCGATACAGATAAATTAAATGGCTTGTTAATAAATGTGTCAAAGAAAGAAAAAAGAGATATTACAAAAGCTGAAAATGAATACAATATCGTGGGTCCACAAATCGCGTTTGTTGAAGATTTAGATGTAAACTTAAATTTAGTACGTAGAAAACTTCCAACACCTTATTTACAAATGAAGGAATTGAAAGTAGGCTCTCTATCTAACACAACCGTTGCAATTGTATATATTGAGGGAATTGTAAATGATCAAAATCTACAAGAAATTATAAAACGTGTGAGTCAAATAAAAACAGACCATGTTTTGGATAGCACGTATTTGATTGAGTTAATTGCAGACAATCCTAATACTATATTTCCTCAATTTTTGAATACAGAACGTCCAGACCGTGTAGCAGCTGTATTGGCAGAAGGGAAAATTGCACTTTTTTTAGATGGCTCACCTTATGCTATCACCCTTCCAACAACATTAATTGACTTTTTTTCTACGACAGAAGATTACACCATGCCTTGGATTATTGCCTCATTTTTTCGACTGTTAAGGCTTTTTGCTTTTATGTTTTCTGTTTTAACGACTCCATTATATGTTTCGATCTTAACATATCATTATGAGCTTATTCCAAAAGAACTTCTTGAAACGTTAATCATATCGAGAAGTAAAGTACCTTTCCCTCCACTAATTGAAGCACTTTTTTTAGAAATAACGATTGAATTACTGAGAGAAGCGGGGACACGTTTACCAACTAAAGTGGGTTTAACGGTCGGTATAGTAGGGGGTATTGTAATTGGACAAGCATCGGTGGAGGCAAGTCTTACAAGTAACGTACTTATTATCATTGTTGCACTTTCAGCTCTTAGTTCATTTACAGCACCAATATATCGAATTGGTAATACAATTCGAGTAATTCGTTTTCCTTTTATAATAGCTGCACACCTCTTGGGGTTATTAGGAATTGTTTTAACAAGTTCTTTTCTTTTAGCACGCTTATTACGTACAGAATCATTAAGACGTCCTTATTTGTTCCCTTTTTATCCTACACGCCCTACAGATTGGAAAGACAGCATTATACGTATGCCAATCTCAGCGATGTTCCGACGTCCAATTTTTTCAAGATCTAAACAGCGGTTTCGTTTTGATCCAGAAGAGGTAGAGAAAAATAAAATCATATCACGAAATGATTTTGATGATTGAATTTAACAGGGAGGAACATTATGAAACAGATCCCAATTGAGTATCAAGTATCTCCATATATGGTGTTTTTTTTAATTATTACTATACAGATGGGGGTTGGTATGCTTGGCTTTGAAAGGATTAGTGCAAAATTAGGTGGAAATGATGCATGGATTAGTACGCTACTTTTTGGAATATCTGTTAATCTTATGATTTGGATCATATATCAGATTTTAAATCAGGGTAATGGAGACATCATTGCAATCAATCAAAACGTACTTGGAAAATGGATTGGTGGATTGTCCAACTTCATTTTTTTATCCTATATTGTATTGTTAGGTGCAACAACACTCCATACTTATATCGAAGTAGTACATGTTTGGATGTTTCCTTCAATTTCATCTTGGGTTATAGCTGGGGCTTTTTTAGGCTTATGTTATTACATTGTGACTGGAGGATTTCGTGTAGTTGCCGGAATCGGCTTCTTTGGAATCGTTATCCCAAGCATTCTAATCTTCACATTTTTTTATCCTTTGCAGTATGCAGATTTTCGGAATTTATTTCCAATTGCACAGCATTCATTCCTAGAAATTATGAAAGGAATGAAAGGAAATATGTTTAGTTTTTTTGGATTTGAAATGTTATTGTTGTACTACCCATTTATTAGAAAGGCAAAAACGTCTCAAAAATATGCGCATTATGCAAATTTAGTAACGACTATTGTCTATACATACCTTATGATCTTAACTCTTGCATTTTTTAGTGAAAAACAACTTGCGAGCGCGATATGGGCATATTTAAGCATGATTAAAATTATACAATTTCCCTTTATAGAGCGGTTTGAATACATTATTGTTTCTGTTTGGGCTTTTTTTATATTACCTAATGTTTCCTTTACATTATGGGGAGTAAGTCGTGGTATAAAAGAGGCACTGGGAATAAAGCAAAAATATGTTTTGCCAGTTATCATCGTATTCATCTTTGTTTTATCATTTTTCTTGAATAACCGTAATAAAATTAACTTATTAAATACTTGGACAGGTCAAATTGGCTTTGTATATATATATGTATACCTACCTGTACTATGGCTAATTCAAACCGCCAAAATAAAGTTAAGGAGATAAACATGAAGCGATGGATACTTTTCCTTATATTAAGTGTCTTCTTAATAGGTTGTGCTAAAACGAAAATTGTGGATGACATTGATTTAGTTCAAGTTGCGGCATATGATACTGAAGCAGAAGGTAAGCTAAAAGGAACCTTTGCGATTGCAGCTTATAAAGGAGGCGGGGAAGGTGAAACGAAAATCTATTCAGCATCAGGCCAGACTGGTAGAGAAGTTCTTGCAAGAGCATCCGAAAAATCTTCTGGACCTCTAGAGTTAGGTCAATTGCGTGTTATTATATTTAATGAAAAAATAATTGAAAAGGGAATGCTGGAAATTTTAGAGACTTTGAACCGAAATCCCAGTGTAGGAAATGCAATTTATTTAGCAATTACAAATGTAAAAGGTGAGTCACTATTAAAGGGGAACTATTCTAAAGAAAAAGAAATTGCTTCCTATCTATCCTCTTTACTGGAGCAAAATATGGACAATGGAACGCAACCAAAAACAAATTTTTTTATGTTTTTAAACCAACTTGATGATGATGCGAGAGATTCATATTTACCGATGATATCTAAAAAAGATGACGTGTTGGAGTTAAATGGAATAGCACTTTTTAAAAGATGTAAAATGGTTGATAAAGTGAAACCTAAAGATTTATTTGTATTTAAATTGTTGACAGATAATTTTAAACAAGGTACATACCAATTCAAACTACCTGGTTCTTCAAATACTTACGCCACGATAGAGAATATAAAGGCTAGAACAAAATATAAGATGGAGGGGAATAGTAAGCATCCATTCGTAAATGCTCATATTCAAGTTAAAGCTGAAATTCAAGAATTTACAAAAACAAAAAATCTAGATAATCCTAAAGAAATAAAACAATTAGAAAAAATTATGGAAACAGAAATAGAAAAAAGAGCAACTACATTGATAAAGAGATTTATTAAAAAAGGCACAGATCCTATAGGACTTAGAAAGCTTGGTAGAACTCACGTAAGAAAATGGAACAGTCAAGAATGGGAAGAATCCTATAAACATTTGCGTTTTCGTGTAACAGCTGATGTAAAGGTAACTCAATCTGGTGTTACAGAATAAATAAATCAAATAAGATATGGAAAATTTCAATAAAAAAATATGGTCTCGCAGGAGATTAGGGAGAAGAGAAACTATTAACAAAGCATCTCATAAACATTAAGATGCTTTGTTAATAGTTTTTATATCTATATAGGGGGTAACGCCACACATCCATCAACTTAAGAAATTAATTGTTCTCCAAAATGAAAACAACTAATAACCGATTCCATAACTACCGTATAGAGAATCGGTTATTGTTTGCATAAGTTTCTTTTTATAACAAAATTTTAATTATTATTTTCAATTAGCTGTTTAAATGATTGAATATTTAAACCGAAATTCGGAATATTTTTCGTTTCTTCTGCTTGTTTAACAAGTTTTACTACTAAATCATTGTATGGTGTTAAAATCCTTGAATGCTTCGCTTGGTTAGGAACGATTCCATTAATATAGTCTATTTCGGTTTCTCTTTGCTTTTCAAGGTCTTGTAACATACTCGCTTTTAATAGTGCTTGTGGTTTGAATATCGTTCTAAAAGCATTCATTCTATCTGCAATATCAGATTCATTTTTTATTTCTAAAGATGAAATATCAAAGCCCCCCATACGAGCAAATTTTATACCTTTTGAGTGACCTACCTTAATAGTTTCATCCGCTAAATGAACTGCACTCATAACACCAAACTCATTATCGAGTACATCACCGTACGTACCCCCAAGGGCTGCTGACATACCACTAAGAGCTACGTTGACCATTAATTTTGACCACTTTATTCCAACAAGGTTATCCGATATAACTGTGCCACCTACATGATCTAATATAGATTTTATATTTTGAATTCTTTCAGTCGTTGAACCATCAAGTTCACCGATTGCAAATGCCTGCTCCTTAAATGTATCAAAGTTTGTAGTAAGTTTTGAAACTCCTGGTTCTACCCACGTTGCGCCAAATTCCACTGAGCCACCCACTACTCGCTCTTTACCAACTAATGAAACAATATTTCCCTCAGGAATTCCGTTTTGTAACGAACAAACAACGCTTGTTTCATTTAGGAAAGGAAGTAATTCGCTTATAACGGATTGATTATAAAGTTGTTTCGTAAGCAATAAGACTAAATCATATGTCCCTGACATTTGTTTTGGTGTAACTGCTTTTACTGGTATAGTAGATTCTGTTGTGCCTACAATTTTCGCTCCAAATTTGTTTAATGCGTCGACATGAGCCTGATTTACATCAATTAATTCGACGTTTTCTCCGCCCTTTGCAATAAATGCCCCGATAATAGTACCTAAAGAACCTGCTCCTAAAACTGCAACTCTCATCTTAAACACACCTTTCTTTATTTCGTATTCAGAAAATTATAAACTGGCTGTACAGCATTTAAAGTTAAATCAGTCAAAATATGTGTAGCTGAAACAACTTCAAGGACTGGTAAATCTGCGATCGGTGCAAGTGCATGCTCAAATAGTTGCAATCGTGCAGGTCCCGTCCAAGCTTCCTTTATTGTGATATCTGTAATTTGAGTACGAACCAAATCACAAACCTTTAATTGTCCTTCATATCCCGTTGCTATCTTAACCATAAAATTTGGGCGGGATATTTCTTTTAGAGCTTCTTTATGATCTAATGGAATATGTTTATAGCCCATTGTTGCAGTTGCAACACGTAATGAACCATAATCAAGTGTCCCAACTAAAGTATCCGAGTCTATAAGCAACTCTGGATTACCTAATTTTTTTGGATAAGCGGACAGTTCACGCCCACTTGCAATCGCTGGGAAGTTGTCAACATACATGGAATGTATATAATCACCCTCTTCTCCATTAAAGCTTACTGGTATAACTTGTCCTGCTTCAGTATAAGAACCAAGTCCAGAAACATCAGGCATCTTCATCACCTCAAACTTAACGAAAGGTTCCGTAATTTCTAAAGGCTCAGGTACAACTTTACGTAAAGCTGTCATGTCAGTTCTATAAATAATATTTAAATATTCCCGATTCACAAATTTATATGGCGGCATTGGATATGCTGGTGAAGTCAATGGTGTAGTTAAATGTTTTGGCACATTGTTGATATTCATTCGTTTTACACTCCCTATGATGATAATCTTGAGCTTTTATTATTTTATAAGCTATCTTTCATAAAAAATTTTCTTTATAAAACATCTTGTAACAAAGCGATATGAATGCTTTGCTTCTATATCTGTATTGTAATTTACAATTATGATAAAATAAATTTAATTAAATTTATTTTTACTTAATTTTTTTTTAAGGATGTGTCTTACATGAATATCATTCAGCTTCAATATTTAATTGATGTAGGAGAGTTAGGCTCTTTCACTGAAGCAGCAAAAAAAAACCGTATGACCGTACCAACAATAAGCCAATCAATTGCACAATTAGAGAATGAATTGGGTGTTACACTCTTTACCCGTTCAAGGAAAGGAACCAATTCAACCATTGAAGGGAAAATCGTTATTCAACATGCGCTTACTGTTTTGAAAACGATTAATAAAATGAAGAATGAAATATCATTATTCCAAAGTGAGAATCAAGAAAATATTATTATTGCTACTATCCCAGGGATGATCTCACAGATAATTGATACTACAATAAAATTTAGGAAAGACTTTCCTCATGTGAATATCCAGTTAGTTGAAGGTGATTCTAGATTAGTCCTAAATTACGTTCAAAACGGCCATGCTGATTTAGGATTTGTATCTTTTAAAACGGAAAAAGAAGAAGAAGTTTTAACATGGGAACCATTAGTAAAAGGTGAAACCTTGTTAGTAATAAATAAACATTCCCATTTGCGCTTTAAACAGAGTATCTCAGGTGATGAATTAGAGGATGAAATGATTGTTTTGTATAATGATCCCTACTTAAAAAAGATTACTCAAGATATTTTACCGACGCATTTATGGAATAAAGTATCATTAATAACCAATAGCATAGAAGGTATCTTTCGAATGATTATTCATGAAAATGCAATTACAATTGGTCCCGATTATCTTGTTCATTCATTACCCCCAGAGCAAAAAAATGAAATTATCACTGTCTCCATAGATAAATATAATACGATTCCCTATTATCTTTGGAAGGTAACAAGAAAAAATGAAAAAGTATCTGGGCTAATAAATCAATTTACAGAGCAATTATTCAGTAATTTATCTAATCAGCACAATTAATTAATATTGGTGTTAGATGTTGTTAAAAAAAGCCTTACCAAGGCCATAGCCATCAAGTTAATAAAAACCCTCCAGATACTGAAAGCATCTGGAGGTCGTGGGGATCTTAGTTAGCGAGATAACAGTACCACCGCTATAAAAGTGTTGGTACTGCCATATTGAGTGATACGTATTTTATTAATTAGAATGTTCTTGCTACTTTAACAGCCTTTTCAAGCCCTGCGGCAATAATTTCTTCTGTTTTATTTTCAGCTTTGGCAAAACGCTTGATATACATTGTTCCAATATCATCAATCGTTTTGGCATATTGAACATGTAATAAAGCTATAGCTATTGTATATCGTTTATGTTGTTCAAGTTATTTCATACGGGCCCCATCTAATTTAGCAGGAGGGATAAGTAGATTTTGAAAAAAATTACTTCCCAGCTGTCGGTCACTAATCCAATTTTTTCGTGCAATCCATGTCTTGATTTGTTCTAGTGTAGAACGGCCTGGGTCTCGTTTTATTGCATACCAATCAGAATAAGTAGCTCCATCAATCTGTTGAAATAGTGTATCTGTTTTTTCTTTTTCTTCATTGCTTAATGAATCTACAACTCGTTTATATAAAGTACGATAAGCCACACTATGGATATGGTCTACAGATTTTACTAACGTCTGAAATGCAGGTAATTGATAACTATGTTTGACTAATTCGTCAATCGCAATATTCACAATATCACTTTTCGCATCTTTCTCTAACACTGCGTTTTCCATTGCTGTTAACATAATTTGACGAGTTTAATTATCAAATACTTTTGCTTTTCGGTGGTTCCGAATCATGGTGATTTGACGTTTTCCGGTTCCCGTCCGATGATAAGAGTCCCATTTTTCATTACCAGAAAGAGTAATATTAGATGTTCTAGCAATATGCTTGATAATGACAAGGGGAACATCTGTAATCGGAACAAAATAGTTTAAACACTGAAAAGTTTTTAGCAAAAATTAAAAAGTTCAACTGAGAAGATGGATTACGAGAATGTGCTTTTGTCCAATTTAATTCTTTTAATGAAGGAGAAAATAGCTATCTAGTTCTTTGGGTGTAGGATTACTTTTTAACCTTGAATAAGCTGTTTCTTGTATAGTAAGCATGCCATAACTCCTTTCTAGTTATAGGAACTCCCAATTTCAAATTTACATTTGTCCAAAAATATAATGTATAATCTCTACGAGATTTTTATCTTTCTTCACTAAGCTTTTGTAGTATATTCCATTCTTCTTCTGCAGATGGAGTAACATATCTACGTGTTGTTTCAATAGATTCATGTCTGGCCATTTGTGCAACTAACACAAGATCACCACCACTAACTTCTAAAAGATTTTTACAATATGTATGTCTAAGACTGTGTGTTGTCATTCCGCCTTTTGGTGAAACTTGTTCTAAAAGTGGTTTCACTTGTTTATGAATAGCTTGTCTGGTGATTTTTTTCTTATGGGTGGAAAGAAAAAGTGTTGTGTTATCGACAGATTGTCCGCGAACTTCAATCCACTCATCGAGGGCGCGACAAATATCTTTTACTGCTTTTACTACATCAAGCTTACCACCTTTACCTTCACGAATTGTAATAGTTCCTACACTACCAATTTTTCTATAATCCTATATTTCTAAATTTACTACCTCACTAATTCGAAGGCCCGCTTGTAACATTAAACGAACCATGGCCATATTTCTTTTTCACTTCCATTCATTTTTTTCTCGTCGAATCAAGTTAAGTAATTTCACTTGTTCCATATCATTCAACCAACGTGGAGTTTCTTCTAACCTAGAAATACGTTTTATCTTTATTTTTTTGGTGGGATCATATATTGCAATCCTTTGTTCAATAAGGTACGACCAGTATACTTTTAATGAGGTAATTCTTTTATTTATTGTAGGCTTTGCCACTTTTTCAATGGTCTGCATATGATGAATCCATTCATGAATAACTTTTGCACTTATTTCATTAGGATTCCAATTTCGTTCATGTGAAATTTGTAACCAGTCCATAAATTGACGGACTGAGCGAACATATACTTGAATGGTTTGCTCTCGTTTCCCTTCATTTTTTAACCAGGTTTTAAAATCCATTATTATCTTTCTTCAAATGTGTTCTGTTAACAAAAGATAAATAACTTGAAAATTTTAATTTTTTTTACAAATAACTCACAAAATTAACATATTTTAAATTTATTGTTATACATATTGATTATTTTATATAGATAGTCTTTTTTATAATGATTACATCACAGGAGGTTTTTTAATGGATATGGATACTTACTATTGGGAAATGGTAAAAAAGAACATTGGTGTCTATTCAAGAGCGGAGCAAGAATGTCTTAGGAATAAAAGAGTAATTATCTTTGGATTAGGGGGAGTAGGAGGTTATGAAGCCATCCTCTTTTCTAGAATGGGGGTTGGGCATATTACAGGGGTCGATCCAGATGAATTCGAAATATCTAATATAAACAGACAAATGTTAGCGCTTTCTAGTGTGGTGGGAAAACCAAAAGCAAAAGTTGCAGAACAGGTAGTAAAAGATATACATCCTTATATTTCAACAAACTTTATACAAACAAAAGTAGATGAGGACAATGCGGTGGAATTAATGAAAGGTCATGATATTGTGGTAGAAGCTGTGGATGATATGCCTTCTAGGGTCATTATACATAGAACAGCTAGAGAATTAGGAATACCAAGTGTAGGTATGTCAGGGAGTCCCCCAACAAGAGGGTTCGTTTCTACATTCTTTCCAAATGGGATTCCATATGAAGAGGCATTGAATGTGTCTGTTGTAGGATCCAGATTAACAGATTCAAAGTTAAGGCAGCAAATTACTGATATTAAGAAAAAAAGAGCATGGTATTCGGTTGATAAGGGAGCGCCTGAAGAGTGGGCAAAAGATTTTTGTGAGGGGAAAGTAGGCTGGATTATTACTCCTATGCGAGCACATCTTTTATCGTTATTTAGCTTTCATGAAGCAATTCAAGTGCTAACAGGTCGTGAACCTTTGGCTAGAGCGCCAAAAGGCATTGTTATAGATGTAGATAGTCTTACTCCTGTCCAGATAAAAGACGCACCAGAAAACGGTTGGGATTATGCAACATTATAAGGGGGAAGCGAAATTGTTCAATGAAAATTTAAATACACAAAATATATATGAAGAAAGTTTTACACGAAATATCGGTGTGATTTCTGTAGAAGAACAGAAAAAATTAAAAAATGCTCGTGTTACTGTAGTTGGTGCTGGAGGAGTAGGGGGCATTACGCTAATTCAATTGGCAAGAATGGGTATAGGGAAGATTCATGTAATTGATCAAGATGTTTTCGAAGCGAGCAATATTAATCGACAAATGCTTAGTTCAATAAGTACGTTAGGGAAACCAAAGGCACTTGTGGCTCTAGAAACCTTAAAAGACATTAATCCTTTACTACAAGTAAAAATAACACAAGAGTTTGTTACAGAAGATAACGCAAAAAATCTGTTAGCAAATACAGATCTTATTATAGATGCAACTGATAATTTGGTAGCAAGGGTTATTATTCACCGTATGGCTCAAACTTTAGAGATTCCTTCTATCTGGATTGCTGTTACACCACCCTTTAGAGGTGGCGTCATGTCATTAACCCCTGAATCTGTACCTTATGAAATTGCGTTAGGATATCCATCTTATCAGCAAGAACTAACACCTGAGATGCAAAACAGAATTCATGGTTTAAAAGATGGACGTGCTCTGTATTCTATTAAACATGGTGCAGATGAACAGTGGGCGAATAGCTATGTAAATAAAGATCGACCATGGGCTGTACTATCTCCTGTCGCAAACATTATAGGGATTCTAGCAAGCTTTGAAGCATTTAAGTTTATTGTAAGTCGAGAAGATTTACAACCTATTATCAGTCCAAACCTTATCCAGATTAACCTTTCACATCCAAACATGGTGCAGGTATGTGAACCTGAAAACGGCAGTTGGGATTATACAACTTTATAGAAGAGGTAAAATATATGGTTTCTTTTCTACTGCTAGGAATTGTTTTTATACTTGCTTTGATTGTTAAAGATTATGCACTAGCTATTGCAGCAAGTTTATTAGGCGTGTTATTTGCTATGGGACAAAAAACTATCTTGCATGCTATTCAGCAATATGCTTTTCCGATTGGTATTTTCTTTCTCATGTTATTTCTTTTAGTTCCCATCACATCAGGGAAGATTTCGAGTGATAACATAATGAAGTTAATTACTTCTCCAATTGGGTGGGGATCGATTTTAGCGGGGTTTATAGTGTCGTTTATAGGAGGAAAAGGAGTAGGGGTACTACCGATGAACCCAACTATATTATTAGGTGTTTTAATAGGTACTCTGATGGCTGTATTGTTTACAAAGGGGTTACCGGCGGGGTTAATT
Source organism: Bacillus sp. EKM202B (assembly GCF_011066025.1). Classification (NCBI taxonomy): domain Bacteria; kingdom Bacillati; phylum Bacillota; class Bacilli; order Caryophanales; family Bacillaceae; genus Bacillus; species Bacillus sp. EKM202B. Next base: position 22,739 of record NZ_JAAMNK010000043.1, read on the forward strand.
ATTGCAGCTGGAATAATAGCCATCATTTCTATGAAATGAAAGGGATTTTAAAAATGAAAATGAATTGGAAATCTATAAGTTTAATGGGTGTTTTTTTCGTTTTTTTACTGTCTAGCTGCTCAAATCATCAAGAAGTTTCAGAGGGGACAAAAACTTCTAAAATAATTAAAGAAGAATATAAAATTCCACAAGAAGACGAAACATTATTTTTACTTCATAAAAGTGTAAATACAAAAAAGCAATATACATCAGACGAAATTATTTTGTTTTTAGAACCATTTAGTGTTCCTACTGCAGAAGCTTTTGATGTATCAAAATATTCATGGATGGATGAGTATGCAAAAAAAGGATATGATACGTGGGCAATGGATTTTAGAGGGTTTGGGCAATCTTCAAGGCCAAAAGAAATGTCAGAAGCGCCTAACCTAAATAGACCAGTCGTTCATTTAGATGATGCAACAAAAGATTTAGATACAGTTGTGAATTGGATTAAAAGTAAAAGGAATGTAAAAAAAATTCATCTTGTTGGCTGGTCATACGGGGGCGTGGTAGCTGGAAATTATGCAATATCACATTCTGATGATGTTAATACACTTGTTTTATATGGATACATGCATGGATTTACGCTTCCAATGATGACAGAGCCCTTTGACAATCCGTTACAGCAAGGGGAATTCAATCCGCATGCACCCTCCTATCAAACTGTAGACTTTGATAAAGGAATGCATCACTGGCATATGATGATGGGCGAGAAAAAAATGGTTACATATGAAGCTATGGATTCTGTAAAAGACGTATTTCTTCACTCAGACCCAATTAGCGAGAAAAATAATGGCATCATTCGTCGACCGATGGGGCCTCTAGAAGATTTATACTCTATTTGGAATAACCGTCCTTTATATGATGCATCTCAGATTACTTCACCTGTACTGGTTATTTATGGAGAAGATGATTTATTTGCCGATAGAGATATGCTATCGAAATTAACTGGGACTAAGCAAAAAAAGGAAGTTGTAATTCCTAATGCAACACACTGGGCAGTATATGAAAAAAATCATGATGTCCTATTTAAAGAAGTATTGAATTTTATAGAAATGAAAGAAGGAATAAAGGAATGAACAGGGATATAACAATCTTAGATGCTACTTTGCGAGAAGGGGAACAACAATGTGATGTTCGCTTTTCAAAGAAAGATAAAATTACGCTGGTTCATATGCTTGAGGATTTTGGAATCCGGTTAATTGAAGTTGGACATCCTGGAATTTCTCGTGAAGAAGAAGCGGTTTGCCGAGAAGTTGCGGCTGCTGCAAAACAAGCTGATATTTTAATGCATGCTCGAGCGAAAAAAGAAGAAGTTCATGCTGCATATCGAGCGGGAGCTGATTGGATAGGGATTTGGGCATCTATTAATCCGATTTCTTTACAAACCAAATATACAAATCGATCAAAAGATTATGTGATGAATCAAGTGAAACAAGCGATTGAAGAAGCTCGTTACTTAGGCATGAAAATTCGATTCACAATTGAAGATGCTTCCAGAACTACTTGGGAAGATATTTCTTACCTTGGAAAAATTGCATATCAAGCGGGAGCAAATCGAATTAGTTTAGCAGATACGGTGGGAGTTTGGGAACCTAATGAGTGTGCAACCATAGTCAAGAAAGCAGTTGAAACATTCCCCTGTGAAATTGAAGTACACTTACATAATGATTTAGGACTAGCACTAGCGAATGCTCTTGCCGCTATTGATGCTGGGGCTTCTGTCATTGATGCAACTTTATGCGGGATAGGTGAACGGGCTGGGATTGTTGATTTACTAAATTTATCTGTTCTGTTATCACAAAAATATAATCAATACTTTCAATTAAAAATGATTCCAGAATTAACAAAATCTCTTCAATTGGCTACAGGTTGTAAAGTCGATCATTGGAGACCTATCATTGGAAAAAATGTTTTTACACATACAGCACCTTATCACGTAAAAGCTGTGAATCATAATGTTTTAGCATATGAAGGAATTCAACCTGAAATGATAGGAAGAGTGAGGAAGATACAACAAAAACGGGTAGAACGAAAAGGACCTCGCCTTTCAAAGAATTTACACGTTAGTAAACCATTTGTAAAAGGGGCATCTGAACTTTTGTATCATAGGGATGGGCCAGGAGAACGATGGGTACAAATGGATTATAGAACAGATGAGCGCGCTTCATTTTATGTAATACAGCGTATATTCTGTAATCAGCATATGGACGGAAATTTGGAAGGTCATGTGGATGATCATGCACATCATTGTGATAGTGCTTTTGTGTTTTGGGGTAATAACATCGATGGTACAGGGCTTATTTGTGAAGTGGAAATCGAAGGAGACGTACAAATCATTGAGAGCCCCGCATCTGTTTTTATTCCATCCGGTTTCAAACATAAATACAAGTACCTTTCAGGTGTAGGAACATACACAAACATTGTACTAGCCCCTAATTATAATTCAAGCTTGTTAGAAGAAAATCTTTCGAAATTATATATATATTAACAAAGATTAGAAACAGATGGGATCCAATAGATGTTTTGAATCCTATCTGTTTTTTTGAATGCCCCAAAAAGAAGGAATCGTTGCCGTGCACCTACATCTTGTATCAAGCTATACAACAAAACACTCAAGAAATAACAAAAATCTCGTGTCGTCTATTCAACACCTTACTGAAAAATGGACAGAAATCTCACCGATATGAGAAGAAAACGGTCTTTGATATCCTGGATGTTATTTATGAGCATAGTGGATTGAAAAAACAAAACAAAATTTCATTATTTTTAAAATTTTGTTGATTGAGGTTTATTTGGCATACTTATTTTTAAGGGTACAAAGTATTTTAAGAGTTTTTTCGTCCATATGAACGAGATTTCATTTTATTTGGGCTCTTAAGTTGATGGGCATGGGGTAGAGTCAAACTGCTATCAAGCTAATATTTTAGAGCATCTTAAAATGAAAGTTTCATCTCTTCAATGTTGTCTATGAAAATTCAATTCATTCTTTCATTTTGAGGAACGATTAATTTGTTAAGTTGATGGATGTGTGGCGGTACCTCTTTAAGAGAAGACTTAAATCTCTATATAAATCAAAGGGATTGTTTGCATATAAGCTTTGGTTTTATGTACAATAAAGGTAAAGATATAGTCTAAAACAGGAAGAGGAAAACCATGTCCAATTCATTAGTAAACTTACGTATTGATTTTGCATTTAAGCAATTATTTGGCACAAATGGGAATGAAGATATTTTAGTTGCCTTTTTAAATGCCATATTAAAAGATTCTTTAGAATCACCTATTGTTTCCCTACAATTAGAAGATCCACATTTGCATCGCGAATATGAAGAAGATAAATTATCGATTCTAGATATTTCGGCTACATTAAATACAGGAACAAAGGTAAATGTTGAAATACAATTGAATAACAATCACGATATGATTAAACGAAGTCTTTATTATTGGGGAAGACTATATAGCTCACAATTGCAAAAAGGAATGCCTTATAGCTCCCTTCATAAAACGATTACCATAAACTTGTTAAACTTTGTGATGTTTCCAGAATATGAAGCATTTCATACAACAGGAATCCTTTGGAATCAACAACAACAAAAGTTATTAAGTGACGATATAGAAGTTCATATTGTAGAGATTCCAAAATTACTACAGCAATGGCGTGAAGAGAAAGTTAATCCGTGGGAAGACTCGTTTGTTCGTTGGTTATTATTATTACCAGCGAATGAAGATGAGCACCTCACACAAACATTGGAGGACATTGCCATGAATCAAGATCCAATTTTACAAAAAGCAATGAATAATTGGGAACGTATGAGTCAAGATTCCTCTTTCCGACAAGCATATGAAGCAAGAGAAAAGGCCTTAATGGATGAGGCTGCAAAGTTTGCTCATGCTCGTAATGAGGGGAAAAAAGAAGGAATTCAAGAAGGGGTTCAGCAAGGAAAAATACAAATGATTAAAGGTATGCATGAGCTTGGTGTACCACTTGAAACGATTGCTAAAGCCAGTAAATTAGACCTTGATGAGGTTGAACGTATTTTAGAAAAAAATAAATAGCAACAAAAAAAGAACCTATTAACAGGTTCTTTTTTGAGTTATTTATCAACTAGGGTTAGTACCAAATAAGTTTTCATAAGTAGTAATAGCCATATACTATGAAATCTAACTTTATTTTCTCATATTTTAATTCAAATCAATAGTGCGGGTAAAACCTTATAACAACAAATTCCCCTATTAATTATTATATATTTATTACATATTAAAATTCATCATTACCAATTAAATTTCCTGCATCATTATCTTTAGTAAGTCTTTGCTTCAAGTAATTTTCTTTTGTAGTTCTATCATTTTTATGCCCAACTGCAGCTGCTATTACATGGGGAGCAAGTCCCTTATAATCATATAAATACTGTACATAAAAATGTCTAAAGAAATGGGGAGTAATTCGGATATTCTCTGTAAAGGGTAACTTGGTGTCCTTTATAATCTTAGAAACATATTGTGATAAGTAATTTTCTCTATAAGCAGTATGGTTTTTCGTTTGAAAAATGGTCCCGCCATTTTTATTTCCTATATCTGTAGGTAATCTCCTACGGATTCGAAAGGCAACAATACGATTAAAAATTTCCTTATTAATAGAAACAATCCGTTCATTATCTCCCTTTGTATCAACTGTTAAATAATAACGTCCACGTATATCGTCATATTCAAGATCTTCCCATTTTGCATGCGCTACTTCCGCAACACGTAAACCTGTGGTAGATAGGACGGATAGTAAGGCATAATTGATTTCATTATCCTTATAATAATGAAGAAGCTGCTTGACTTCTCCATATGATAACTCCCGCTTTGGTTTATATTGTTTATTCACCGTCGTACTTAAAATTTCTATATGAAGAGGCTCCTGGATATAATGAATTTCATATAGCCATTTCAAATAGGAACGAATCACACCAAGTTTTCTACTAATTGTAGATGCTTTGTATTTTTCTTTTGATTGATAAGAGATTGCCTCCTGGGATAACCATATTTGATAATTACGGATATGCCGTTTTCTTAAATTCCTCCAGAGTTGTCCAACTTCAAAATCTGTTACATCTTTCTGCAAAAAATCTGTACTTTGTTTGACAAAGAAGTAAAACTGACTTAGATCACGTGCATATAGGGTTTTAGAAGCATCTTTGATACGTTTCTCTTGATCAAAATGCGTTTGCCGGTTCAAGTAGTAATATAATATCTCTTCATCAGAAAATCCCTCATATGTATATGTATCTTTTCTTTCATTATTTTCTTTTTTAAATTCAGCTTCATTTATATAATCACGATTCCATAATGCAATTATGTTTGTGAATTTTTGTTTTTGTTTCTCTATGTTTTCTAAAGAAGTTTCATTGTGAATTGAATTCAATTCAATTATCATTATCCTTCAACTCCTTATTAATTCTTTTTATATTTATTATTATAACTTAAGTTCATTCAAAATTAATTACATAGTAAAATTAAATCTTATAAAAATGAAAAGTTATAACAACCATAGAAAAACGCCCATTTTCTATGGTTATTATAACATAACTTATATAACCATTTTGTTATTATTTTTAAATAAATATAAAAATTAATTTAATTAGTAAATTTAAATCGTTTTCGTTAAATTACATAAAAAAATTAAATTTTAAATATGTTATAATGAATTAAAGTTATATATTCTTTAAAATTAAAATTAGACTTAAATAATTTTTAAAATAAATATAAATGAAATATAAGAGGAGAGGAAATATGAATGAGAATCAGCAAATGATTATGAATACAAACGAAGTGAGGGAATATTTAGAAGTTAGTAATTTCGTTGTTAATAATTTAATCAAACAGGAAGAATTAGTACCAATCAACAAGGATACATGGCGTTTAGATGGAAGTTTCCTTTTCAAAAGAGAAGATGTAGAAACAATTAAAAAGGGAAGAGAAACCGAAGGTATTACCCTTTACCAAGCTAGTAAAAAATATGGTATAAGCACATATCAATTAGAAAAATGGTTAGGGGATGGGGAATTAGCCGCTACTATACGGGAACATCGTAACCGCGAAACTAAATTCATTAGAGAAGAAGAGTTACTTCAAGTTATAAAACAATTTAATCGAGAAAACACGCTATATACATACTCACAAAAGTATAATACAGTCCTTTTCCATAAATATATTCAAAGTAATACGATAGCAAGGGTCATTTCTATTCCTAAGCGTGGTGATATTATGTTGATTGATGAATTTGGAAATGAATTCACCTTAAATGAAGCTATTAAATCGGGATTCGTACCAGCATACGATCTACCTGATAAACCACGTAGTCATCATCAAAGGTTTGTTAAATTCCGTTTACCTAAGTCCGATCAATTACGCAGCAATTCTTTCCAATTGATTGACTTAATCCTTCAGTACGTATCACCAAGAAACCTAAAGGTTTCAGAAGAAGAGGGTTTTTGGTATTTCGATATACGCCAATCTCTTATTGAATTACCTATGGGTATGCAAATGGAATGGATAGAATACTTAACACCATATATAATAGAAGGAAAATTAATAAAGCGTGTAAATAATAGTATATATTTAGATAGTAGTAGCGTGACAAAACCAGTTACACTTTCTAGCAAAGAATACCAAGCAATTAATAAAATAGTAGAGAAAACCAACACTACCATTGAAGAATTTATTGCATCTGCTATTAACCAAAAAATAAAAGACTATCAGACTTCACAAAACTAAATCATAAAATAATTTAGTTTTAGTAAAAAAAGACATAAATTATCTATCTACGTTAATTTATGTCTTTTTGGTTCTTACTATCATTTATACAACTAAGAGGGGTCCCGCCACATCACTATCAAGCTAACAAAACAAAATACCCCCTAAAATGAAAAAATACGCTATGCTTTCTGTAGAATCATAGGAA
>NZ_JAAMNK010000044.1:0-28717 GCF_011066025.1 Bacillus sp. EKM202B
AATATGTCACCTATAGCTTATAGGAAACATGTTATCTAGGTGTTTTTTCTTTGTCTCACCAAATGGGGTCAGACCACCTATAAATCTATAGGCAGATAGCGTTTTTTTACTTGCTTTGTATTTTTTTCAAAAATATAATTGAATTATTTCGCCATATGAAAGTATGTATCATAAGGTCGGAAACATACCTTGTTTACAATTGAATACACCTCACTTTTAAAATAAGTGAGGTGTTCTGGAGATTATTTGATTTTTTATCCTGCCATTTTATTAATACTATCCTCTGGCGAAAATACCGAAATATGATCTACCTTACCGATCGATTTTGGAATGATGAATTTTAACTCGAACTGATTGTTTACTTTATATACATATATTTGATCTTCACCATTTACTTTAACTGAAGTTGGTTTTCCTAACGCCTTTTCAATTTCTTTTAATGTAATTGACTTTAGTTCTGTTTGATATGAACGTACATCAAAAACTTGTGATCCTTTATTAAAACCGAAGACAACATTTTTATTTGTAAAGGTTGCGTACATTCCGCTCCCTGCTTGTTCTGTTTTATCTGCTTTCCCCCATGCTTTTTCTATTTCTTCGATATCTCCTGTATGAGCAGCAAATGGAACATTAGGTACTTTCCCTTCTTTCGCTAGTTCAAATAATTCTTTAACATAGTTAATTGATTTTTGGTTAAGAGTTGGACTTTTTGAATCTGGCCCTGTCGAAGGTTTTGTTGAATCTTGATTTTTGGAGTTATTCGCTGACTGGTTCTCTTTTTGAGGTGCAGTTCCTTCATTCTTTTGTTCCGTATTTTTTTCAGATGTTGGGTTCGTCTGTTTCTTTTCCTCATTATTCGTACAAGCCATCAATGTTAATACACATGTTAAAGTGAACAATATTCTCAAATGCGCTTTCATATTTTACTACCTCCCATTCGTAAACACTCTATAACATGATTTTTATCTTACATTGATTTCAAACAGGTTGAGATGTGTTGTTTTTCCTTACTATACACCTTCTCTTCTTACATGCTTTATCCTTCTTCTGTCACCTTGAATAAAGTACGTCACAAAAACGCAAAAAACCAACAGAAACTACGTAACATTTCCCTGCTGGTCTCATATTTTTAAGGTTTGAAATTTAATTACATCATTTCTTATTAGTAAACATATGATTCTCTCTACTCTTGTTTTAATGAAGTTGTATAATTTTTCTTTATAATATCTTTTATATGTATGATAAACGATATAAGGAATATCACTGCTAATACACCATTTATCCAATAATATGTATTTTCTTCTGTGTATTTATTATAAAACGATTGAACATTAAATAATAACAGAAACAGAGAAAACAAAGCAGAGCTTGCTAGCATGCCAAAACTTTTCACGAAATTCACCTCTTTTCTAAAATTTATGACCTTTATAATAATACATTTATATAAAAAGATTTTCAAATAATAGATGAACTTATCTATACTTTAGTATAAATTAAAAAGAACCTGAAATAATACAGATTCTTTCCAAAATAACATATGTAGATAAGCTTTAAAAGCAAAACTAAGAGGTAAGTCTTACTTTCTTTACGTATGTAGAAATCGTACTTTTTACAGTTTCAAAATTATGAGCAAATGTATTATCTCCACTCAGTGCCGTTATACATGTTAAACTTGCCGCTTTAATAAAATGTTTTACATCTACAAGCATTGAATTAGCCCCCATGAATTTAATTATGCTCATTATAACAGATGTATTCCGATTGAAACATGGAAGAAATAAACAACCCTTCGGAAAATTCCATTTCCCCTCAACTTTTTAGCATACAACATACATGTACCTTTATTATATAATTAAAAAGCTGTCCAATATTGGACAGCTTCAAATATGTATATTACACTTCGATTGACTTACCATCTTCTACAATATGATAAAGTAAGTGCGCTAAATGATGAATTGGACCATATTCTTCCTCTTCTTCATTTGTTTCACCTTGGAATTCAAGATCATTTAAGTATAATGCTAAAAATTGATAGTATAATTTCAAATCAAATCCGTAGCAAGCACTTGGCTCTTCGTGATCTCCTTCATATTGTAACATTAAGTATTGATCATTTCCTTCTGCATCTTCTGCGTCAAAGAATACGAAGAAACCAACGTTTGTATCTAAATCAAATAGATGACGAGTACCTTTTTCTGTTGCTTTATTGAAGTCCTCTTCACTTAATTTATGTACTGTTGTCGCTTTTGCATTATCTTCTTGATGGAAATTTACTGTATATGATTTCAATGCTGACACCTCCTGATTGTATAACAGTAGCATAACAGATTAGGCCATATAATTCAAAGGGACTGCTTACAAATGTAAACAGCCCCCTGTATTCATTTTCGCATCGCCCGGAATATAAAGCTTACGATGAAAATCAAAATAATCGCACCTATTAAGGCTGGAACAATCGCATATCCACCTATAATAGGTCCAAATTTACCAAGTAACGCTGTACCAAGCCAAGAACCGACAATACCAGCAATAATATTACCAATTACACCGCCAGGTACATCCCTTCCAGTAATTAAGCTTGCAAACCAACCTAATATACCACCGACAATTAAAGACCAAATCATATGATAACCTCCTTTATAATTCACCAATCAAACTATAATCAGAAACAATTGCTTACCATTAGTTATGTTTCATTTTTCATAAGTTATTCATACAGCTCAACTATTAGATTATTTGAGAACGAAGCTCACTGGACAAATGATTTTACAACTTCACATTTTACATATTAGGGACAATCAGGCTTTAATATCGTCCTCATAAATTCTTCTTTAAAAACTGGATAATTAAAACCAACCGCAATTTTTTGTACAGGCCTATTATCAAACGTGGTTGGCTCAGCTATTTTTCTAAAATCCGCAACACTTTGTCCTCTCGTTACATCATTCGTCGTACTAATCCAAACTGCTGATTTTTTATATTCAAAAATATCATCATTTATAAACGAAATAAACGGCAGTAAATCATGAATAGGACTCCCAGTAATACCCGGGTATTCCTTTTTATAAAAGTTCTCATAATAAAAATCGATCATTGGTTTAATGAGTTTCGCCTGTCCCGTTCCTTCTTTATTAATAATATCAAGCATTTCAGGAGTAATAAGCGCAGCCTGTGTTACATTTAACGGATATATAGTAGCGTTCTGCGCATACTTCATAACAATATTCGCCGCAATTGGATCGCCATAAAAATTCGCTTCAGACACGGGTGTAACATTACCTGGAAATAAGAAAGCGCCTCCCATAATATAATAAGAACAAATACGATTCATTACATTTGGATATAATAAAAATAACGTTGCAAGTGTTGTTAATCTTCCTGTCGCCACAATAACTATATCTTCTGGACAAGGCTCAATTAATTTAATTAATTCACAAAAATTTTCCCGTTTACAAATTCTCATTTCAGGTGGAATAATTGGCCCTAAACCGTGATCCCCATGAATTTCCGGGAAGAATAAAGGCTCTTCAGCTGTCATTGGTCTAGCTGCACCTTCGATGATTTTCACTTCTGTAGCATAGTATTTTTCTAAAAAATATACATTCTCTGTAACGATTTCTCGCGATACATTCCCATACTCTGCGACAATTCCTATAATATCTAATTTACAAGTTTTATTTGCATAAATTAACGCAACTGCATCGTCAATACCAAAGTCTCCAAAAAAGATAATTTTCTTATTAACAATCCTCACCTCTCTTCAGCATAATCTACTATTATTATTATGTGAAAAAGACAAGGCGGTGAAACGATGCAAACTAAAAAAGCCGCCTATTTATTGGCGACTTCAATCTTTTTATAAGACAAATATGCTAATACATTCTTACTTGAATCGTATTTTGGATTGTTTCCTTTTCTCGGTTCTCTCATATGCGTTTTTTCAAATCCAGGAATGTCCGGCATTTTCTCCATAAATTCAAGCATTTCTTCTTCAGTTCCTTCAATACGTACGCGAATCATTATTGCAATTCCTCAATTCTCATTTTCTCAGTACTAAGTATAACGCACTTTGAAAAGACTTCAAGAAATTTATCTTTTTAATGTTGTACTTTTTTTACAAATAAACATAGCCATTTCAGTATAGAACGACTTTACTTTATTATTTTCAAATAGAATATGAAAGTATTCCTTCATTTCGTTTGGTGTTTTCATCATACACTCTGTTAATTTTTCACGCTTTTGCATAGGTACTTCCAGCATGTCACACCACCAGTCGAAATCAAACTTTTTATCGAAAGTGAAGCATGACTGCATTTGCAAACCATTTTTTTCTAATAAAGTAATCCATTCTGTCTTTTTCAAAGCTCTTTCATGACTCGGATCACGCTTTTTTTCTATAAAATTATAAAATGTATCATATTCATTATTTTCTGGCGAAACATTATCTATTAAAATAAATAATCCATCATCTTCTAACGTTCGATTTACTTCATAAATAAATCGCGTCGGATTTGTAAAATGATGTGCTGCAATCCTGCATGTAATTGTATCAAATGCTTTATCAGCAAATGGCAATTTTTCAGCATGTCCAACGATAAAAGATACATTGTCATGCCCATTACCTAAAATGAATTTTTTCGCATTCTCTAACATTTTTTCAGTTAAATCTAATGCAACTACTTCTTTAAACAATGGTGCTAATAAATTTGCAACATGTCCACCACCAGTAGCAATATCAAGAAGACGATTATTATGACGAGGTTCAACTTGTTGAACTACATATTGTAAATCCAGTCCTTTAGCATGAATTTTACTTTTTACATACTTTTCTGCATTATTACCAAACTGTTGTTTCATAAGCTCTTCCTTACTCATTTTATCATCTTCCTTCTATTGTTATTAACATATATGATTCATATAATAATTAAAGTTCTCTTTATGTATTTTCAAATCCTCTTTTCAGCTCACCTCTTGTAATACAGACAGACCATCGTCAAAATGATATGAATATTACTTTAAAATAAAAAAGGTTATGGGAACTAATCCCCTAACCCAACTAAATATCTATTACATTTTTATTTCCTCATATATATCTATGTAATATAAATCCTCTTTCAACTTCATAATAACTTCTACTTCATTATAAGTAGCCTCTCGAGCATGTAAACCAAATTGATTCATGCCAATCCATATCCATCCAGGTGTATGATGAAGTATATCGATATTAAAACCATCTAACTTAGTAAGCTCCGATTTAATAAATGTATCTTTAATAGCGATTTGTTTGTCTATTAAGCCATATTCTTTTCCATTTTCAAATAGCGATATAATTTTCCCTAAAATCGGATGTTCCCGAACAATAAAATGATATTCCCTTTCATCTACATTCGCCACAATCAAACGAAAATCAGATACATCAGTCCCAAAATTCGGCATATTCATTTTTTCACCCCCTTAATTAGCTTCACTAATATCATAACAAATGAATATTTAAATAAAGTTAATAAAATGTAAAAAATAAAAAAGCTGACTTCCCTTTAGGAATCAGCCTTTATATTTTAGTTACCTTTATACTTTTACAACCTATTACAATGTTTCCTTTTCCTCATCATTTCCAGAAACTAAATTTCCTATAGCATCTGCCGTTACTTCTACCACAAATTCACAAATACCTGCTACAACTTCTCCAATTACTTCATCCATCTTTTTCCCTCCTTATTTTATGTAACTTATTTGTAGTATAGAAGAGATTGGTTATTTTTAACTATCGGAAAAGGTGACAAAAACATTACAGATTTGTAAGCTATTTCAACATGTTAACATTTTTACTTCTACCTTTTGAAACCCAAAGTATGATTAACAGGTATATAGGCCACCATAATATAAAGCAAGTAATACATTCGATAGAGGAGGCGTGCAAAATCTATTACGTAAAATTAATTAAAGGAAAATCATTCTATGCGTTTGATCATCGTTACTTAGTGTCTGAAGAAGAAGAGGTTTCAGAAAAAATTTATAATTACTTACTACGTAATGAATTTTTCGAAGTTCGTAAAGAAGAATATTCTGCTTAATGTAGGAAGGGCATCAAGAAATAAACCACATACTCGTGGTTCTCTTCTTGATGCTTTTATATTATTCCCCTATATTCAACCCTATTCTATTACTATCTTCTAATATACGTCCAATCTAATCCGTCATTACCTTCATATTTTGATATATGAGGAGGTGACAACCATAACTCATATCATTGATTACCAAGCTATTCAGCCAATAAATAAAACTGACGCAACTACTTTTACAATTCCCGATTCCCCAAACAAAGCAATTCTAGCAAATATTGAATTAAAAATTCCAATAAAAGATTCACGTGATAATCGAGTAGAATTAATTGCTACAGTTGGAGTTAAAGGTATAACTGATATATCACAAATATTGTTTAGGGTTTTCCGTAACAACATTGAAATTTTCAACACACAAGTAAGTATTAGATCTACAGATTCTGAACAATATTACGTTGAAACATTTCAAACAATTAATAAAAATATAAGCTGTGGGATTCACGAATACACTTTAACTGTGGAAAATTTAACAAGTGCTGCAAGTGCAGATGTTATTGGCCCCCTCACCTTTAGTGCATTAGCAATTGGACAAGGTCATAATAGTTATTAAGCAACTCTATTTACAAAGTGTATTTTAGAAAAGTGAGACGTACTATTACGCTCTTGCTTTTTTTATTTTTTATATGTAATTAATTCAAAGTTCATTTTATTTTTAATGCTTATTTCATCAACTCATAAATCCAATTTTCGCCAAATCAAAAAGATTGAAATCCACTAATGAAACACGTAATATAGACTCTGACTCTAAAAAAGTTCGTAAAAAAATACTACATAAATAAGGAGGTTTTATATACGAGTTTTTCACTTTAAAAGACGGAGAGGTTTTACATTATGTGGCGTAATAAAAATGTTTGGATCGTTTTAATTGGGGAGTTTATTGCTGGTCTAGGTTTATGGCTTGGTATTCTTGGCAACTTAGAATTTATGCAAAAATATGTCCCTTCTGATTTTATGAAATCAGTTATATTATTTATCGGACTATTAGCGGGTGTTATCGTTGGTCCAATGGCTGGTCGGGTCATCGATCAGTATGATAAGAAAAAAGTTCTTCTTTATGCTGGGTTTGGTCGGGTTTTAAGTGTTATTTTTATGTTTTTCGCTATTCAATTTGAAAGTATAGCCTTTATGATCGCCTTTATGGTTGCACTTCAAATTTCAGCCGCATTTTATTTCCCTGCATTACAATCTGTAATTCCACTCATCGTACGTGAACATGAGTTATTACAAATGAACGGTGTACATATGAATGTTGGTACAATCGCTCGTATTGCAGGTACTTCACTAGGTGGAATTCTTTTAGTTGTAATGAGTTTACAATATATGTATGCCTTCTCAATGGCTGCATATGCTCTATTGTTCCTTTCAACTTTCTTTCTACAATTTGAAGATAAAAAATCAACAGTGCCAAGTAAACAGGCTGCAAAAGATAATAGTTTTATGGAAGTATTTCGTATTTTAAAAGGAATTCCTATTGCTTTCACAGCACTTATATTAAGTATCATCCCACTATTATTTATTGCTGGTTTTAATTTAATGGTTATTAACATTAGTGAAATGCAACATGATCCAACGATTAAAGGATTCATATATACAATTGAAGGTGTTGCATTTATGTTAGGTGCCTTCGTTATTAAACGTTTATCTGATTATTTTAAACCTGAAAAATTACTATATTTCTTCGCAGTTTGTACCGCTTTTGCACACCTTTCATTGTTCTTTAGCGATATAAAATGGATGGCTCTTACATCATTTGGTTTGTTTGGCTTTAGTGTCGGCTGTTTCTTCCCTATTATGTCGACAATTTTCCAAACGAAAGTAGAAAAAAGCTATCACGGCCGCCTCTTCTCATTCCGTAATATGTTTGAGAGAGTTATGTTCCAAATTGTCTTACTTGGAACTGGCTTCTTCTTAGATACGATTGGGTTGCAATATATGGTTCTCATCTTCGGAGTCGTTTCGTTGTTGATTATTTCTATTTCCCTTTCTAAACAGAAACATTATGAAAAACAACCTTCGCAATCTGCGAATTTATAACGTAAACATTATTGGGCATGGATTCAGTTTTATACTGGGCCATGCCTTTTTGTTTTATAAAAAACCATTTAATATGTTAAGTGAAACGATTTAAAGGAGTCCCCCTTTCGCTTTCGAATATAGTATATAAATAATAAATAAAGGAGTTGCGAAAATGTATGATGGCATGCAGTTATTTATTATCTTTATTTTTGTAATAGTTATATTTAGCATCCTAAACTTTTTAACCATTTCCCTTTCTCAACATAGCTTTAAAAGGCGAATTGTGGCAGGTTTCGTTTTCTTATTGTTAACTCCCATTGTCTTTTTGACTACTACAGCATTCGCTTCTATATTCGATAAAAGTGGATTTAGCGTAGGTACGTTAGCCTTTATTATTGTAAGTGTATATATTTTAAATGGAATAGTCATCCTACTTTCCTCCTCATTTATCCTCAAAAAGGCATAGCCAAAATTATACTGATAGGCATGAATAACTAGTAATACGCTAAATTCATGTCTTTTATTTTTGCTATACTTTTCCCAATTTTTATGTGAAATTAAGTAATTCTTTAAAAAAATTTAAACTTTATTTATTACAATATTTCTATCGTATTCGCACGTTTATTAGCCATAATAAGAAAGGAGCACAAAATGAAAAAATATCTACTTATATTTCCTATACTGATCGTTTTACTTAGTGGCTGCAACAAGAATGATATATACGGTTCTTGGGAAGTCGTTGACAATAAAAACGGTGAATGTCCTGTATATTATAAATTTGAAACAGTTGTCAAAAAAGAAAATAAAGAGGAAATTGTTCAAAATTTAGTAGAAATGCAAACTACAAATAAAAAAGAAGATTTATATAAAGGTTCATTTGTCAAAAATTCTAATGTATATCACATTGATTATGGCAACTCATTTACATCAGATCAAACTTTAAAGGTTGTCGATGATACGTTAAATGTATATTTTTTGACAGCTGAAAAATTATGTACATATAAAAAGAAATGATTACATTTCAGATGAGACGCAGGAAATATTTTCTGCGTTATTTCACTTTAGAAAGCTTTCTCAAAAACACTTCCCTCTTTTTAATCTCTTAACTTGAATGTATTATTGCTTAATAATCTAAATAATTTCACTGTGAGGTGCTTATTATGAGAAGTTTAAGTTCCTTACTTATATCAACAATTTGTCCCGTCATCCTAATCCGCGTAGAAAGATATAATAGACATTTCAATTAACCATTCTAGCCTATATACAGCGTCCTCTTTCAAAATAGACTAATCCTTCCTCTAAATTTGTCAATCGTTTTAATTTTCATAAAAAAGTGATAAAATGTAAATATGTGTTTTCAGAATAATTAAATACGTAGAAAGAAAGCACTGTTTTTAGGAGGGGTTTTGATGACTTACACGTTAGCAACTAGAATGAAAGCATTCCAATCTTCTATATTTAGTGAATTAGGTGCCTATAAAAAAGAGAAAATTGCAGCAGGTCATAAAATGATTGATTTAAGTATCGGAAATCCTGATATGCCTCCTGCTGATTTCGTAAGAGAAACAATGGTACATACAGCAAGTGAAAAAGAAAGCTATGGATACACATTAACAGGTATTCAAGACTTTCACGAAGCTGTAACTGAATATTACAATAACACTCATAACGTTATATTAAATGCTGAAAAAGAGATTTTATTATTAATGGGTTCACAGGATGGACTCGTTCATTTACCGATGGTTTATGCAAATCCAGGAGATATTATATTAGTTCCTGATCCAGGATATACAGCTTATGAAACAGGTATTCAAATGGCTGGTGCAACATCGTACTACATGCCATTAAAGAAAGAGAATGATTTCTTACCTAACTTACAAGTTATCCCTGAAGAGATCGCCGATAAAGCAAAGATGATGATTTTGAACTTCCCAGGGAATCCAGTTCCAGCAATGGCACATGAAGATTTCTTTAAAGAAGTAATCGCATTCGCGAAAAAACATAATATTATTGTTGTCCATGATTTTGCTTATGCTGAATTTTATTTCGATGGCAACAAACCAATTAGCTTCCTCTCTCTACCTGGTGCAAAAGAAGTTGGCGTAGAAATAAACTCTTTATCAAAAAGTTATAGTTTAGCAGGTAGCCGCATTGGTTATATGATTGGAAATGAGGAAATTGTCGGAGCGCTTACGCAATTTAAGTCTAATACAGATTACGGTGTATTTTTGCCTATTCAAAAAGCAGCATCTACAGCACTAAGAAATGGTGCGGAGTTTTGCGAGAAAAACCGCACCATTTATCAAGAACGTAGAGATACTTTAGTCAATGGGTTCCGAACGTTTGGCTGGAATGTCGATAAGCCAGCTGGCAGTATGTTCGTATGGGCTGAAATACCGAATGGATGGACTTCTCTAGAATTCGCTTATGCATTAATGGATCGTGCAAATGTCGTTGTAACACCAGGTCATGCATTCGGACCTCACGGAGAAGGCTTTGTACGTATTGCTCTTGTTCAAGATAAAGCGGTATTACAACAAGTTGTTGAAAACATTAGAAATAGCGGCATTTTTTCTCTTGAAAAAATAGAGGAATTAGTTAAAAATTAGTTACTACTCCCCTGCTTAACTTTAGCAGGGGTATTATTTATTGGAGGTACTTTCATATGCACATTAAAGATACACTACCCCATCGTTATCCATTTTTAATGATTGATAAAGTAACAAGTATAAAACAAGGTGAATCCGTGACAGGATACAAACTCATTACAAATAACGAATGGTTTATAAATGATACGCAAAAACATATGCCTCATATGTTAATTGTAGAAGCACTTGCTCAGCTTAGTGCATTTGTAAATACAAGTGACTCTGAAGGATTAGGCTTTCTCTCCTCATTAGATGGAGTTGAGTTCCATGAGAAAGCATACCCTGGTGATAAACTTGATTTACATTATGAGCTAACACGTAACCGTCGAGGGTTTGTTCTCGGTACAGGTACGGCAACAGTTAACAGCCACCCTATTGTAACTATAAAAAAACTATTAATATATCAAGCAGATTAATCACTATTTGATCCGCCCGGGATATCTATCCCACGCCAATTGGGCTTATAAGATAAATATATTACGTAGTTAGGAGTAGGAAAATGGAAAGAACTATCGGTATCGATGCTGGAGGAACATTAACGAAAATTGCTTAAATTAATGAAAAAAAGGAATTAGCTTTTGAAAAGTTTTATTCACATGAACAAGATAAAATTATAGATTGGCTTCAGAGCAATAATAGAATGAAACAAATATGTATTACAGGTGGTAAAGCGAAACTATTACAACAACTACTTTCAGATGCATATACACTAGTAGAGCTAAACGAATTTGAAGCTACTCTTGCAGGTGTACGATACATATTAAAAGAAGAAAAACATTCTATAAACAACTTTATTTTAACCAATATCGGTACAGGTACTTCTATCCATTACGTTTATAATGACCATTATATTCGCGCTGGAGGAACTGGAGTTGGCGGAGGTACTATTATGGGACTTTCAAAATTATTAACAAATATTGATCATTTTGAAGATGTAATCCCTCTTACAAACATAGGTTCTAGAAAAGAACTAGATATTACGGTGGGAGATATTTATGGTGGTATTCTCTCTCCTATTGATAATAGTTTAACTGCAAGCAATTTTGGTAAAGCCGCTATTACAGACTCAAATTATAATAGCTCAGATATAATCGCTACTGTACAAGGACTTGTCGGTGAAGTCGTTACTGCATTAAGCCTTCAATTCGCCGAAGCAAAAAACATTGACCATATTATTTATATTGGTTCGACTCTATGTAATAATGTACACCTTCAAAATATTATTAGTAGCTACACAAAATATCAAAATAAAACACCAATCTTTTTACAAGATGATGGTTATAGTGGTGCGATTGGCGCTTTACTTCATGCTACAAAATAAAGAGGCTGACTTTTGTCAGCTTTTTTGCAATGGTACTTCAAATTCAATAATTGACTCTTCGTTCTCTCCAATTCGCTCCACACTAATTCTATTAATCACACAATTTAATTTCTCATGAAAACTAGGAATACTTTTAACTACTTCAGCAGCTAGCTCAGCACTTTCTTTTCTCCCGACTGTTACATGCGGGATGTACGGAATGTCTTCTTTCAAAAACTGTAATAAAGGTCCTGTATACAGGAAATTACGTAGATCTTCTATTTGTTCTTTCCCTTTTTCAACTCGTAAAAACAAATATGCTCCTTCACTCGTTATTTGATTCGCAAATTCAATTTCTATATTATATATCTTTTTTGATACATTCAAAATATGTAATTTCAACTCATCATTTGAAATAGGACTTTCAAACGGAAATACAATTGTAACATGCGGTGGGATTAATCCGAATAAAGGATCATGCTCTAGTCTAATGTCCTCTATTTCATGGATGGACATGTTCTTTAGAAAAAGTAAAATGGTACGCATTTTTATATCCCCTACTTCCCCTTAATTTTTTATATTTATCATATTGTATGGCAGCCTGTACTTCAACAAATTGTTTTGCTTACATCTAAAAATAAAAAACTTCTCAAATGAGAAGTTTTCATATAGCAGGATTATTATTTTCCCGCCAAACTTTCCTAAATTTTATATAACAAGCAATTCTCTATGGAATAATATACGAAACGGCAACGACATAAAATAATAAACCAATCGTTTGTGGATCCAAATCAACAATATATTGCCTTGAACCGTATCTTAAAACAACAAGTGCAATAAAAGTAATTAGAAAAGCTGTGCTTTTTTTCGTATAAATATTCCCATCATCTCTTCGTTCGTAATTTGTTAAAATTATAAGTGGTACGGCGAAAAGAATCCCAATGCATGCTGCTAAAACTACTTGTAAAATAGCTGGATGTACGGGACCAAAAAACCATATTATCCCTGGCGTTAAAAATAGTAATGGCCACAAAATTCGTTTTCCTGTTCCTTTTATCGGTTTGTACATAGAACGGTAACGACGCCAAAATATTAGTAGTGCAATGCATACAAAGACGGTTATTAGTGAAGAAGTGTCTCCCATTTGTTTTTCCTACTCTCCCAAAATATATATTTAATTACACTTTAAATGGTTTGCTCAAATGATACTTTTCGAATAAATATACCGCTAGTCACGATATAGACGATAGTTAAAACAATTGAAATGACAATAAAGTATGGGATATCTATTAAAGATAGATTAGATGTAGAATTTAAATCCTGTATTCCTACTTCTGCATAAAGTACACTATTCAATAATATAAAAAATGTTCCGCCTATCATAAGACCAATCCACTTAAAACGTTTCTTAATCACTACTGCTACTTGAAAAAAAGTTGCAATTGTAACATACAATAATAGTTGTACAATAAACTGTTTAACTGAGTGTTCTCCTAAACTAATATTTACTGTTCTATACAATGTATTTTGTAAAATAATCACTTGAAGGAATGAGAAAACCGCAGCTTGTAATATGATATAGCAAACTGATCCAATGAAAAACTGTAATCTCGTTACTCCAAATGAAACTGCTAAACGAAACACATCATCCTGTATAATAAAAGTACTTACTACTATAAACAATGTAATTACAATCGAAGGATTATTTAATATATGTTGTAAAAATCCTTCTCTTATTTCTTTTAACTCCATTACACTTGTGATTCCTTTTATAAGTAAAGCTGTAATCCAAAATATTAAAATTGCTTTATAATGAAATTTTATATGTAACTTTAACTGCTTCATTATCATCGTCATTTCACTTCACCACCAGTTATATGAATAAATAGTTTTTGTAATGTAATTCTATCAACTACTAATCCCTCTTTTTCAACAGAATAATAATCTTCATTAGAAAGCTCTTCCCATATAACAGTAATGCCTTTGTTCCCATAAACTTCTCGATTTAAAACTTTTTTATTAATTGAGAACTCATCCACTTTATCTTTTTTCCCCGAAATAATATGTCCTTGTTGTAATAAATCTTCCACTGATGATTGAACAACTAATCTTCCTTCTTTTATGATGATTATCTCTTCAATTACATGAGTTACTTCTTCTACTAAATGTGTTGATAATATAATTGTTCGAGGATGCTCACCATAATCTTCTAATAGTAAACTATAAAACAACTCACGATGCGCTGCGTCTAAACCTGTAGTTGGTTCATCAAAAATAGTAATTGGTGCTCTACTTGCTAGTCCTTGTACTATTCCAACGACTGTTTGCATACCATGTGATAGTTTATGGTATTTCTCTGTCATATTAAGCTGAAATTTATCAGCAAGTTTTTCAGCGTACTCTCCATCCCAATTTTTATAAAACATGCTACACATCTTAAAAATTTCTCTTACTTTATAACTTAAATGAGCTTCTTCTTTCACTCTAACGAAACAAATATTTTGCATCGCTTTACTATTTTCAAATACATTTTCACCTAATATTGATACACTTCCACTACTTGAAATAATTTGTCCTGCGAGTAAATGTAATAGTGTCGTTTTCCCTGCTCCGTTCCTTCCAAGCAAACCATATATTTTATGCTCTTCCAATGAAATAGTTACTTCATTTACAGCTATTTTCTTTTTATATTTTTTCGTTAAATCTTTCGTTTCAAGTGCAAACATTACGCTTTCCCCTCCTTCGTAATTTTTTGTATCATATCCATCAATTCGCCTTTTGATATTTCTAGTACTTTTGCTTCTTCCCACACTTTAGGTAAATACTCTGTCATAAAAGTATTTTGTCTTTTTTTTAGTACGACTTCTTTTGCTCCCTTTGCAACAAACATCCCGATCCCTCTCTTTTTATATAGAATCCCCTCATCTACTAATACATTTACCCCTTTAGCTGCAGTAGCTGGATTTATTTGTAACATCTTTGCAAATTGATTTGTCGATGGAACTTGTTCTTCTTCAAGCAATATATCTTTTAAAATATCAGATTCAATAGTTTCCGCAATTTGTAAGTATATTAACTTATTTTGTTCTAGAGTAGGTTTCACAATTTCACCACCTTAGGTTCATAGGTTCATTACTTATGCAATTAACCATATCACATTGCAATTATTTTTTCCATAAATTTCTTATATATAAAAAGAGAATCATTCGTTTAAGAATGACTCTCTTAAAAAACCCGTAGTTTCAACAATTATTTCAACTGCTGCACTGGATATTTAGTGAAATAAGATTTACGAAAATCTTTATCATTCACAAGCATTTTAATGTTTTCGTTATTATCCCTAAGGAACTTTACTACTTTATTTTTATCCCATATATCTTTTTCTTTTAGGAAATCATCAAATTTCCCATACAGGATTGATAGTATATCTTCCCGCTTTATCGTAAACATTTTATTTTCTACTTGAAACTCGTAACCTTTTGCATTTGGTACTAAAACTGCAAGATAAATCACGTTAAAGAGAAAGTTCTTTTTCATCGTATCTTTCCCATCAAACCAATATGTCTCAATCATATCCTCTGTCAGATTTTCATGCTCTTTTGCACCATAGTTCACTTTTATACTTTCATTTTCTAAACTTATACTTTGAACTGTTCCACCACCGGGTAAATTTTTAACAATTGCAACCACATCTGAATTATTACCAACGTACGTTCCAGTATATTTCTTAAAATCATCTGACCTAACATCAGATATATCTTTTATTCTTTCTCCGTTAGAACAAGCCGTCATAAATAAAAAAATTGTTAGCATAACGAGCACATTACGATGCATATATTTCATTTAGCATCCCCCATTTTTATCGATATTTCGTTACTTACTATACTGCTTTTCAAATCCCTTTTAAATATAAGCATTTTAATCAAAATTAAAAATTTTCAATTTTTAGGTTTACAATTATCCATTAATTGTATATAATTACTAACGTAAGAAAAAAATTCTAAAAGGAGGTCGAAGAAAATGATGAAATTACAATTACATGCATTAACTTTTGCGTTAGCTGCACCTTTGTTTTTCGGACAATTGAATATGAATTCGACCACCCTAATGGAGAATTGAAGATCGTATATTATTTCTTTTAATTCATAAATTCGCCACAGGAGGTCGTATACTTTCCTGTGGCTTTTTCACGCCCAGCCGTAGGAGAACTGTATCTTCCTGTGGTTTTTTTGTGCGGTTTTTTAGTCTCTTACATTATTTTTTAAAGAAAGGAGCAACATTCAATGACTATTAGCGTATTGTTTTTAAGTATTACGATTCAAAGAAATAGACGTTCCAATACGGAACTGCTTCATAATGCGCGAATTCAAAAAGCTATGGATGATGTTAAGGAGCGCCAAGTGCTTTATTGTGATCACCTGTAATTCCTTTTCGAAAGGAGGAATTCATTTATGACTTTTCATGTTTTCTTTTTTACGACTGCACTTCAGAAAAACACTTTATCTGAAGATGAAATCATTCGTAAACAACAAGTAAAACAAACAACTGATAAAATAACTGACATTAAAATTTCATACTATACACAAATGTATTAAAAATATATTTTAAAAGAGCAATATCTTCATGAAATTTAAAGCATTCTTTTTAACCATTACCATTCAAAAACGTAAGCTTTCACAAAATGAGGTTTTACACGATCAACACGTTCAAACTACTATGGACGAAGTAAAAGAGCTTCAATCTTCTTTTTACAATCGTCTGTTCTAAATAAATCCTAAAGGGGTAATAATTCAATGAAATTTAAAGCATTCTTTTTAACCATTACCATTCAAAAGCGTAAACTTTCACAAAATGAGGTTTTACACGATCAACACGTTCAAACTACTATGGACGAAGTAAAAGAGCTTCAATCTTCTTTTTACAATCGTCTGTTCTAAATAACTTATAAAGGGGTAAAAATCTAATGAAATTTAAAGTATTCTATTTAACCATTACCATTCAAAAACATAATTTTTCTGAAACTGAAATGCTTCACGAACGTCAAATTAATCAAGCTATGGATTATGTAAAAGAAAGACAGAGTCATTACTGTAGTCATTTGTAATTCCCATTTGAAAGGAGGAATTCACATATGAAGTTTCACCTTTTCTTTTTAACTATTACGATTCAAAAAGAAACGATTTCTCAAAATGAATTAAAACAAGAGCAACAGTATAAACAAATTATTGATGAAATTCGTGATTGTAAAAGTAAATATTACACTCACCTATAATTTATATGAATTAACTTGAAAGGAGTCGATTATGATGTTGATAGTACGGTGTAAAGAAATGATTTGGATAGTTCAGAGGGATTCCACATAGTTTTATAGACCTTAAATCCCACAAGTTTACCGTTAAATTTGATATATAAAAAACATATAATAAAATCGCATTAATACACTTTTTTATATTGATTAACAAACGAAAGATACACCACTTAAAAAGCGGTGTATCTTCCTCAACATATACTATTTTCGATTATTTCGTTTCGTTTTAAACAATCTTACTAAGTTTGAAACAACTGTTTTTGTTACTGCATAAACTGGTACTGCTAAAATCATTCCGATAATTCCCGCGAAATTACCTACCCCTAAAATTAAGATAATAATTGTTAACGGGTGAATATTTAATTTCGAACTCATAATACGTGGTGAAATAATATTACTTTCAAACTGTTGTACTATTGTAACAATAATAATTACGTACAATGCTTGCATCGGAGATACGAACAAACCTACAATAACAGCTGGTGCCGCACCGATAAATGGACCTAAGTTAGGAATGATATTTGTAAATGCTGCAATAATTCCTAAAACAAAAGCGTACGGTAAATCGATAATTAAATAACCGATGAAAGTAAAAGCACCAACAAATATACAAACGAGCGCTTGCCCTTGAATATATGCAGATAACGTTTCATTCGTTTCCTTTATGATACGAAGTCCTTCTTCACGGTAAGACTCTGGTAATAAGCTAACCGCTTTTCCTGGAAAGGCATGCCCATCTTTAAACATGTAAAATAAAATGAACGGTACTGTAAAGATAACTAACGCAACGTTCGTGATGATACCAAATAAAGCCGTTGCACTCGACGTAATTGTATTTGGTATATCCTTTAAGTATTCAATTGCATTTTTTTCAATTGTTTCAATGGAAACGTAATTTTGTGTAGATAACCATTCAAACAATCTGTGATGTGATAAATCTTGTATGTATACTTTTCCCTCTTTTATATACCCTGGCATATTTTTCACTAAATCCATTAACTGTTGTGAAATCGTCGGAACAACTACTCCAACGCCAACCGCAGTTAATGTGATGATAAAAAGATATAACAGTAGAATCGCTAAATTTCTAGGTACTTTTTTATTCTCCAAAAAGACTAATACAGGATTAAATATGAAGTATAAAAAAAGCGCGATTAAGATTGGGAAAAACAATGTTGATATGAAGATACCAATCGGTTGAAATAGAAACGATATTTTTGTGCAAATAAATATGATTCCTACAACCATTAGCACTTCTAATGTCCAAAAGTGCACTTTCGATTTCAAACAAACGTCCTCCTTTAAACTAGCACTTCTCTTTATTGTACCAAATTAAACTTTAATTTCACATAATATTTTCCTTTACAATATTCCAAAATACCAATAAATACACTACAATGAGAATACATACAAATTTGCAGGTAAAGGTGATAAAAATGACACAATGCATCATTTGCAGAAAAGATACGAAAGAACTGAGTGAACAATATGTCATCCCAGAAATATTATGTGGCTATTATTTCACAAACTCAATTTGTGATACTTGTCATGAACAAATGACAACAAATATTGATCGCCCTTTAATTAGGCATAAATTAAGTCAATTTAAGATTGAGCAAATGAAAAAACAAATCGACTCCCCTCTCTATACAAATGAGCATGGTGAGGAACTTGCGGCGGCTGAAACAGATGTTGTTGAAGTAAGTGATGAAATACTTTATTCCAATGCATTAATTATGAAACTATGTAAAAAGCACGATATTTCTCTACATAATGAAATTTGGAAAGAAGAACGTGTAACGAAAGTAGCTAGCTCTATTCAACGTGAATTACTTTTAGATAACCGTAAATACAAAATGAGCGTATTAAAAATGGCTTACGCTTTCGCTGTACAAACAATTGATGGCTACTTTGAAGATCCAGATGCAATTGATATTTCTAATATTCTATCAAATGCCGATTTCATGGAATTAAAAGAAAAGAGTATTGTTCGTGACTTAAGCAAAAGTTCATTATGGAATACATTAAATACAAATAGTGAAAACCATTACTTTATTTTACTTAGCGATAAAGACGGCCTATTCTGCTTCATTCGTTTGTTTGACATCTTTGATGTTGTCGTTCATTTATCAGAAAAGCGATATGAACTTGCATCGCCAATTGTCGGCGTAAATAATGTGAATAAGCAAGAATTTTATGTCCAAACTTTAAAACAGTATATGGATGGGTTATTTAAAGAAACATCATCTACTATTTAATCAAAATCAGAACATACGGTCTCCTTTCTTCATGAAAAGACACTGTGTTATAATGAGTATGAAAAGAACAATACAATCACATAAACTAATTATAAATTGTATATAAATAAAAAAGACTAGTGTGCGGCTACACACTAGTCCACGTAACTTAGCAGATTGGATTGTTCACTTATCCTATTTGTTTCTTACAAACAAAACAACCCACATTCTATCGGCTTAGGTGGGTTGTTATTTTTTGAGCTTGTCTATTAAAACAACGACGAACGTTAACAATGCAACGAGAAACAGTCCACCCTGCAGTAGCAACGCTATTTCACTCATGTATTATCACCCCCCTCCTATTCGGAGAAGTGATAATTGAACAACCAACCGTACCTTAAGTTACTATTTAATTTTACCATATTTTCTGATAGTTTACGATGAAAACCCGCATGCGAATCGCTTGCGGGTTTTTTCTCATTATTTTTTTAATGCAAATGCATCAGCTATCATTTCACCAACAATTTTATTTTCTTGTTTCTTCTCATCTTTCAATAAAGGGAATAACAGTTCTGCCACTTCATATGCCTCTTCTAAATGAGGATATCCCGATAAAACAAATGTATCAATTCCTAACGCTTCATATTCTTTTATTCTTTCCGCTACCGTTTGCGTATCTCCTACAAGTGCAGTGCCTGCACCACCTCTTACAAGTCCGATTCCAGCCCATAAGTTTGGGCTTATCTCTAACGACTCCCTTGTTCCTTTATTTAAATATGTCATCCGTTTTTGGCCAACTGAATCATATCTTGCAAATGTCTTTTGAGCAAGCTCAATCGTTTGATTATCTACATATTGAATTAAACGTTCTGCCTCTTCCCATGCTTCTTCTTCTGTTTCTCTTACAATTACGTGCAACCTGATACCGAATCGTACCGTACGCCCCTTCTCTTCTGCAAGTTTTCTTACTTCCTCTATTTTCTCTTTTACTTGCTGAGGTGGCTCTCCCCACGTTAAATATACATCACTATGTTCAGCTGCAACTTCTTTTCCAGCAGCTGATGACCCTCCGAAATATATAGGAGGATACGGTGTTTGGACTGGCGGGAACACGACTTTACTTTCTGTAACTTTAATATGTTTTCCTTCTAATGAGATCGTTTCACCTTGCAAGGTTGATTTCCAAACTTTTAAAAATTCATCCGCTGCTTCATACCTTTCGTCATGTTCAAGATACAATCCATCTCCTTGTAGTTCAACGGGATCTCCTCCAGCTACTACATTAATAAGTAATCGACCATCTGAAATTCTATCAAATGTAGATGCCATCCTCGCTGCAACTGTAGGTGACATTAATCCTGGTCTCACTGCTACTAAAAATTTTAGTTTTTCTGTTTCAGCAGCAAGAGCTGAAGCTAACACCCAAGGGTCTTCACATCCTTGACCAGTTGGAAGTAAAACACCCGTATATCCTAAATAATCAGCCGCCTCAGCAACTTGTTTATAATAACCATACTCAGCTGCTCTTCCTCGTTTTGTCGTTCCTAAATATCGACCATCTCCATAAGCCGGAATAAACCATAATATTTCCATACTCTTGCACACCCCTTATTTATTTTGAAACGCAAACTAAAAATCTGTATATAAATTACCCCTAATAATTTACATATTAATTCCCTGTCTCACCTTTAAAACTATCTCGCCACCTTAAAAACTTCACTTCTAGTAAACGGACGAGTGAATCAGAAAACTTCCCGACGAATGCAAAGATTATAATACCGACAAATACGATATCTGTATTTGAAAATTGCCTTGCATCCATAATCATATAACCGATACCTTCTGTAGATCCCATAAGTTCTGCTACTACTAAACTCACCCATGCAACACCTAACGATAACCTTGCTCCTAGTAAAAGGTTAGGCAATGCAGCTGGTAAAATTAGTTTCGTAATTAATTTTCGTTTATTAAACTCTAATACTCTCGCAACATCAAATAACTTTGAGTCTACACCTCGTATCTCTAAAAACGCATTTACGTATAAAGGAAAAAATGCACCGTCCGCAATTAATAATACTTTCGATGTTTCGCCAAAACCAAACCATAATACGAAAAGCGGCGCAACAGCTAAATGAGGTACAGTTCTTAACATTTGCACAGATGGATCTAAATATTGCTCACTTCTCGTTGAAAATCCAACAATCGTTCCTAAAATAACCCCTAAGCCCCCGCCAATAAAGAAACCAGCTGCGGCCCTGAATACACTAATACTTAAATGGCCGAATAACTCTCCTGTTTTAATAAGCTCTTGGAAAGCTAGAAAAATATCTAATGGTGTTGGTAAAACTGTTTTAGTGACAAGACCGAATACGCCAGCCAACTGCCAAATTATTAATATAATAACCGGTATAGTAATCGCCCTTACTAAAACTTTTATATTTAACTTCCGCACCTTTTTTACGCTGTTTTTCTCAATCATTATACTCGCTGATTTCATAACAGCTTTCGTATTTTCCACTTTACAAAACCTCTTTTCACTTCGCTTTCAACGCTTTTTCTACGAAAGAATTATCTACAACTTTTTCCGTCTTAATTTCTTTCTTTATAGAACCGAGCTTATATTGAAATTTCGCTGTCTTTTGTTGCTCTGCTATTATTTCCTTCGTTACCGGAACTAAAATTGGTTTGTCGTGATTAAAAACTTCTTTTACGATTTCCGCATCTATCTTTTTTACAGAAGTGTATACTTTTATTGCTTCATCTAAGTTAGCATCTTGCCATACACGTGCTTTCTCATAAACTTTGAGAAATTTCTCAACTAATTCTGGATGTTCTTTCGCAAATTTTGTTCTCGTAATTAAAAATTCTGGTGAAGAGACATCTAATGTTTCACCATCTGCAATCACTTTCGCGCCCTTATTTACCGTATGTAACGAAATAAATGGATCCCAAATCGCCCATGCATCTACTGATCCTGATTCGAATGCAGGCTGCGCTTCATCTGGTTGTAATTGAATGACATTTACATCTTTTGCATCAATACCTTCTTTATCAAGTGCTCGATATAATAAATTAAAGGTACTACTTCCTTTTGCTACTGCAATTTTTTTACCTTTTAAATCTTTTATACTCGCAATCTTGCTATCTTTTTGAACGAGAATTCCAGTTCCTTTTCTCGCATAACTTGTATTGGCGATTTCGGTAAATCCAATACCTGCTGCTTGCGCTGAAATGACTGGAGAATTCCCTACTTCACCAAAATCTAATCGGTTTGATGCGATTGCTTCAAAATAAGGAGGTCCACTTTGGAACTCTGTCCATTTCACTTTAACTCCTTCTTTTTTAAACTCCTCTTCAAACCACCCCTTTTTCTTTGCTAGTAATAGTGGACTTAATCCTTGCTGTATACCAATTTGTATTGTTACATCTTCTTTCTTACTACTTGCTGTACTTTTTTCGCATCCTAATAAAAATACTGATATAGCTAAAGCAAAAGAAAGAACTATAAATTTTTTATACATATAAAATCACCCTTTTCCTATATACTTGTTTGAATCAATCCTCCATATTCAAACTGCTGTAATACTTTCGTTCGAAGTTGTTGGAACGATTGTGAAGTTTTATTTCGCGGATAAGGCAACTTATTTTCAATCACTTTATGTATTTCCCCTGGTTTTGCACTCATAATGATGATTCGGTTTGAAAGATATATCGCTTCATCTATATCATGTGTAACGAATATCATTGTTGTTTTCTTCTGCTCCCAAATATTTAGCAATACTTCTTGTAAATGACTTCGAGTAAACGCATCCAGCGCTCCAAAAGGTTCATCAAGTAATAATACATTCGGATCTCTTAACAAAGCTCTTGCTATCGCAACACGTTGTGACATCCCACCTGAAATTTCTTTCGGATACGATTTTTCAAAGCCATCTAACCGAACGATTTCAACCCATTCTCTCACTTTATCTTTCACATACTTATCTTTTAACGACAAATCTGCCGCTATATTTTCTTCAACTGTTAACCATGGAAAAAGCCTATGTTCTTGAAAAATAAAACCTTGTTTCTTACTTGGTTTTACGATGCGCTCGCCATCAATAGCAACTTCCCCTTCAAAATCATTATCTAAACCTGCAACAATTTTTAATAATGTACTTTTTCCGCACCCACTCGGACCAATTATTGTAACAAAATCCCCTTTCTCTAATTGAAAATTAATATTCTCTAATACTTGAACACTACCTACCGCTTTCGCAAATTTCTTAGATACCCCTTTAATTGAAACTGTCACACGTTCACCCTCCCTACTATGAATCATTTGGATTAATTGATTATGCTGTTATGTAACTAATAAAAAAACCAAAGGCATTTTATCAATAGATAAAATGCCTTTGGTTTCTCCAATCAGCCACTTGTTATAGAATTAACTACATATTATACAAATATTTCCGATAAGTCAACTAGGTTTTAATGAACATTATTTATTTTTAAAGATAGTAGCAGTTTCTATTATAATTTTAGGAAGCAACTCTTGAATGGTATCCGTCAATGTATGAAGAGCTTCTTTTACAAATCCATCTTCAAAGTTTTCTATCGGCTCCGGTAATTCATCCTCATCTAATATGAAATATTCTCCATTTGGAAGTACCATAATATCGATAATTAAATCTTCGAAGGAAACTACTTCTTCTGTTATTTGTGTATTTTTTACGATATTAAAATAGGCACCTACATAATTCCCTTCCTTATCTCTCCATACGTATAAATTGTAAGGACGATCTTCCCAGTAGTATGCAATTGTGTAACTTCCTTTTTGAATAGTTAACTTTGTATCGTGTGCCGTCATTGTAAATGAATACTGGACCTCGTGAAATAACACGATACTTTCCGATTGTTTTTTCAGCAATAAGCAATCGTAATCCACTATTGTCGAATCATACCGAATTTTTCTTTCTGTAATTTCAATTTTTGATGTACGTAATTGATTCATTATTTTGTTCCCCTTATGCTATTTCTATCCTTAATTATATCCATTTATATAGCAATTAAGAAGTATATAGTTGTTTATATTGTTGTCTACAATTACACAATAAAACTCCCTCTTATTTTAGAAGGAGTTTTTCACTATTCATGACTTATAAGTTTTAACCTTTCAGAAATCGCATTATAAAATTTCCGTTCCTCATCAACATTTAAGTGCACACGATTTACTGTTTTAGAAAAACCATATAACACCTGCGCTTTTACTGGCTCTTTTAACGTTATTTCAAAAGTAGCAGGTTCTTTTATGAACTCCATAACAGTTGCATCCAATACCTCTTTCTCTTCTTTTGCTGTTAGTGATTCCCCCTTGTAGAACGTAATATTATCAATTTGTGTAAATGGCAAAACGATTTTCTTTCCTAATCCGATTTGAATCATTACTTGTTTTTCTGTTATGATAATTGGATTTTTACGTATCGCTTGTATTTCAGCTATAAAATAAATCATCGCATATACGTTTAAAATAAGTAAAATCCAAGCTATTACTGGATTCCATTGATGAAGTAAATAATGAAAACCGATACTTTCAATTGCTGTTGCGTGAATTATCATGATATAAACACCTATAGCACCGGTGTTTTTATGGTAAGAATAGGTAAATTCGTCATCTGGTACTTTTGCACGCCAAGATAATAACGCATAATAGATTAGCTTACACTCAGTAAGCATGATATTTATAACTTTACTTCTTTTCATAGTGTCATCAAATGCTGCATCAATTGAATAAGAGAATGAAGAATACTCTTTTTTATGTGCTTTATATTTATTAATTATTTTAGGAAGCATTGTCACGATTTTATATAGAAGGAACAATTGTAAAGCTACAAATGCAATTTCCCCCGTCACTACTATATAAGAAACGAATGAAAAAGCTTGTAAATAGTCGCTTGGAATTATAAATCTCGCAAATATATATCCAGCTATTACGACAGGAAAGATATACGTTAACGAGTATCTTTTTCGAATAATAAAGAAATACGTAATGACTGGAATTACAAACATACAATCTAATAATGACCCAAGCACTACTTCTTTTGGAGCAGCTGGTACAATGGGAAGGGCATACAATAAATAGTTGGATAACATAATGCAAGATACGAGTCCAATTCAAATGCCTTTTCGCCTTCGCGATAGTGTGACACTCATACGTTCACTCCTTTATTTAAACACCTCGTTTAAGTGGTCTTTATAAAATGAAATAGCACGTTCAAATTCTTTTACTTCATCTACTTTCACGACTGTTTCAAGTAATAATTTCATTGCGGATTCATGTTCGTTTACATTATACTTTGCTAATGATAAAAATACTCTCATCGGATCGTTCTCAGGGAATTTCTTTACTCCAGCTTCTAGTACCACAATTGCCTTTTCATACTCTCCAATGCAACGATATGTACTCCCTAAACCGATATAGGCACCGCAAAGGGATTCACCATCAAGTCCATTTGCGATCGCCTGCTCATAATACGGAACTGCTTCTGTTTCTAATCCCATGACATCGTGTATCCATGCACATTGGTACAGTACTTCTGCATCTTTTGTAAAGTTTGTTAATCCTATAAGTATTTCTCTAGACTGCGCATATTTCTTTTCATTTCTAAGTTTAATAGCTTGCTTTAATAAATGTTCCATAGAATCCACTCCTCACCAATTATTCTGCGTATAGCTCTTGATTGGTTTATGCTTCACATTCGTGTAAAAGTAAAATTCCCACTAATTAAAGTTTCGCTTACCCATATACTATGCGGATTCATTCTTATCTAAAAACTTAATTTTACAAAGCAGTAATACGATTACATAATATCTCTAAGCTTTTGACAATTTCTTTCGCTGTTTCATCTTTCCCTTTACATAACTTTCCTTTACCATCTTGTCCAATTACATAGTGTACAGCCCCGCGCGAATATAAAGAATGTGGTGAATTTGCTATCATTACATTCGCCTTTGCTTCTTTCATTCTATTTTTCGCTCTCTCAAACAGTTCTTCTTCACTTAAATCACTTTCAAGCTTAAAACCAACGAGTACTGTTTCCGGATCCCATTGTTTTATTTGCTTCAAAACTTTTGGAGCTTTTTGAAAATGTATAATTGGTGCTATATCACTTGAAATTTTCCCATTCATATTAAGAACATTGCCATCTTGATCACAAATCTTTTCCACAACCCAATCTGATCCAGCCGCTGCCATAATAACCGCATCGACTTTTTCATGCGTAATGATACTTTTCATTTTATCTTGCAAATCAACAATTCCCTCAAATGGATGTAATTCTAATCCTCTATTTACATCGTTCGGTTTCTCAGCGAAATAACCGTGTAAATATATAACGTGTGCCCCTTTAGCTATAAGTTCTTCTGCGATTATTCTTCCAATCGTACCTTTAGCCATATTCGTATGTCCGCGTACTTGATCCCATTTTTCTAAACAACCACCGCTTGTAATTAATACCTTTTTCCCCTTCATTGTAACCATCCCTTACTGATTTTTCTTAAGAAACCATTCTGTTCCAAAGTCAACTATATCACGTTGCTTCATAAGACGGCTCGTTGCATTACCTATTTTCCCCATTGTTACAGTTCCTTTTCGCTCAAACTCTACACCAATTTCCACAAACGTATCTGATTCGTAATCCATTTCAACAAATTCTTTCCATACTCTTTCACCGTTTTCTATAATTGGTGCTCCTACTTTTATTAATTCACATGCACCAGAACGTACTTCAGATAAATGAACAGACGTATTCGAGTCATAGCCAACACCAATTAATAATATGTACCCATCAAAATCGTATATTTTTTTTAATGGTGATTCCTCTCCCAAACTCATCGATAGCGAATGATTCATTGTTATTTCCTCTGCATGTTTCCCCCATGCAGCAAAACTTCCTAATGGATGATTACTTCGTACTACATTCGGGTATGTACGAAAACATTCAACTATTTTCCCCATTCCTCTTGTTGGTGTTATACGTGGATCAAATGCTGGGACGCTATCACGTATAATTTGCCACCAATCTTCAGGTACAGGCGGCCTTGACCAATGTTTCGGATCAGATAAATCCGAAGATTGTGTTGGCATTATAATTGTTCCTTCTTCTGTAACGACTTTCATTAAAGCTTCTACTACTGCAACCACTCCGCCAGATATCCAGCCGATAGAACTTAATGATGAATGAACAATAATTGTCATTCCTTTTTCGACTCCTAGTGCTTTTAAATCGTTTGTAATTGTTTGAATTGTATTCGGAAATTGTGTACTCTCAACTATTTCATTCATTTTCATAACGGTTCCCCCACTAACCACGTATATTAAAATTTAAACTTTTATATAAATATATTATCATATTTTTCTTAATTTTTAACTTGATCGTATTCAATACTACAAAAAAATGGTAGTATTATTACGTAAAAAATAGTTAAATTATGGTATATTCATTTGAATTACTAAAAGAAGGTGAACAAATGAAAAAAATTCTATTTCCTTTTCTACTATTTGGGCTCATTTCTTTACATGCATGTGTTTCTATTAACAATGACTATGAGGGGTATTGGGTATTAGAAAAATCCAGATATAATGAAGGCGGATATGGGCCATTAAATTTATATGAAAAAGCACAAAAAGATCCAACTATGATTCATTACTCAAATGGTAGTATTAGTGAAGGAAAAAGAATGGTGTATGTAGCATTTGGAAAAAAGTATAAAAACGATAAAATTACAGTAAAAGAAGTACAAGACGAAAAAGACACATCTGTTATCGTATTACATATTGAAAAAGATAAAGGGCAAGATGAAAATCCCGTTTTATATATTGGTGTACCAAAACTTAGAAACACTATTAAAATTGTAGATGAAGATGGAAAGAAAATCTTTGAAATGAAGAAAGATGAAAGTGTTACATCACAGCAATAAAAAGTTACCATTTCAATTTACACTTTATAGATAGACGAAAAAGCCCATCAAAAATGAAGTGCACCCCAATTGTTAGACACATAATTAACAATTGGAGGTGCATTTTTTATGGCTAAATTTTCTTCAAA
>NZ_JAAMNK010000045.1:0-27022 GCF_011066025.1 Bacillus sp. EKM202B
TGTGTTGATGCATACTTCTCATTCCAAGTAGATACTAAATCATCTACTGCTCCAGACACATTACCATATGTCGGATTCTGGACAGATATCGTATTTTCTTTCCTCATTCCAGGTAAGTCTATACTAATATTTAAAGGTTTTCTCTTAGCCACTAATAAACTAGGTTGATTATCGGCAAAAGCTTTATTTGCAAGTTGTACTGCTCCTGGATACGTACGATTAGCTACAGAATCAATAATCGAAATATCGACCGGTGACGTTGTAAGTGATTTTTTTTCACGCTCAACTACTACAAATTTACCATTTGAATTGATACTTTCTTTCGGAACAAAACTCTCTACTTTATCACCATTTACTGCTAAAATATCTCTACTATCATACTTTAAATTTGCTATACCATTATTAATGTCACTAGCATTTTTTGCTGCATCAGTTGCATTACCTGTTTGCGTTTCCGCGAAAGAAATAGATGAATAATGAATAGTGCATAAACTAACTAACACACATGCTAGGAATTTTATTTTTTTATTACTTTTCTTAATTTTCAGAAAAATCACCCCGTTCTTTTTTTATATTAAATATGATAATGATTGCTAATTAATAAACTTACATAAATGCTTTTAAAAGTTCTTGAACTAACGGAATTACCCCACCTAAAAATTTCAAAACTGCCATTGCGATTTCCATATTGCTTCCTCCTCTTTGTTGTATTAAAGATGTGTTGAATATTTATGTCTTCATTATAATAAGCTTTTACATTTGCATCAATTCATTTTTATATGCAATATTACATATTGGAGGAAGAACATTTTTTTGCTAGATTGATGATGGAATAGAACCATATGCCCATCACCCTGAAGTTTTGGTGTCCCCCACAACGATAAA
This sequence comes from Bacillus sp. EKM202B, assembly GCF_011066025.1. NCBI lineage: Bacteria > Bacillati > Bacillota > Bacilli > Caryophanales > Bacillaceae > Bacillus > Bacillus sp. EKM202B. The sequence continues at coordinate 886 of NZ_JAAMNK010000045.1, forward strand.
AACAAATCACTTCATGTGACACCTAAATCCAACGTTAAGATTAGTGCACAATTTAATAGAACTTGGAGATAATAGTGTCTAGTATTCAGCAAATGATTTTGAAAAAAAACAGGCGCACAATATTAGCCATTGTGGGATAAACAGCATAAGTGAATCACTTTATTTTGAAGTTCTTCTAGTTATGCTCCCTTTAATAAATGATCAGCATACAATCGCTGAACGAGTACACGAACTTGGCGCAGGGTTTATGTTACATATTCAGCAATTATCGGCCGAGGATTTAAAACATGCCGTCAATGAGGTGTTGCAGAACCCTTTTTAACTAAGGTGCTAGTCTGACAAATTCATCTATAAATTTCATAATCAAAGCATAAATGATAAGACTTATAGGTAATACATTTACAACTAAAGCGAAAATTCTTTTACTTAATTTCTCTGTGCTGAACATTGAAAGAATGCTTACAGGTACACTAAATATAGAAAGATAGAATGTGAGTAATACTAACATTCTTATCATATAATTCCCACTATCGTCTACACTACTTAATAAATTGTAAATTGGTAAGATAATAATCGTAGCAATCGCTGTCAAAGAGGATATTTTAGTAAATACATTCAAATTTCTCCTTACCAATCCTTTCACCTCTCTTTTATATTCATTACAATGCTCCTATAAGTTCATTCATTTTTTTACAGGTAGAAATAAGCATTTGCTCCATTCGTTCCTCTTATATTGAAAGGCATGTAGTACTCCCCCTCTTAAAAATATTTCAAATCAAAATGAAAAAACGTTTTGAAATATAAATTCAATCTATCAATACATTACAACAAAAATCTATAGATATCAGAATTTTCAATTTATTAAAGGTTATCCTCCAAACAACCTCGAACATTGTAAGAAACATACATAAGGAGGTTGATCTATTTTGTTTCGTTCTTTTACAAATGGTTGCGTCACCTTAGTGCAACGTTTCTTGCCAGAACCGTTTATTTTATCATGTTTATTAACTGTTTTTGTTATCTTCTTCGGCATGTTTGCAACTCACCAAACACCGGTCGAAATGATTAATCATTGGGGTAATGGCATTTGGGGACTTCTCGCCTTTTCTATGCAAATGGCACTAGTACTTGTCACTGGATCTGCTTTAGCGAACGCTCCTCTTATTAAAAAGGGGTTAACGAAAGCTGCCAGGCTACCGAAAACGAATGGCCAAGGTATTATTGCCATTTCAATTGTAAGTTTACTTGGTGCATACATAAACTGGGGATTTGGTATTGTTGTATCTGTTTTATATGCAAAAGAAGTTGCAAGACAACTTGAAGGATTAGATTACAGATTAGCAATTGCTTCTTCTTACTCTGGATTTCTCATTTGGCATGCGGGTCTTTCTGCTTCTATCCCTCTTACGTTAGCTACTGGCGGTGAAACGTTAATTAAAACGACAGCTGGAAGTATTAAAGAAGCGATTCCAATAACAGAAACGTTATTCTCACCATACGCTCTCGTTCCAGTTATTATCTTTCTCATTACGATGCCACTCATTAACCGGGCAATGCATCCCGATGAAAAACATACGGTAACAGTAGATCCTAGCGTATTTCATGAAGAAGCTGCTGCTATAGAAGTAGAGCCAAAAACAGTCGCTGAAAAAATGGAAAATAGCATCATTATTACACTTTGCGTTGGGTTATTAGGTCTCATTTATATTTTCAATTACTTTTATACGAAAGGTTTTAACCTTACACTCGATATCGTTATTTTTATGTTATTAATTGCTGGTCTTATTTTTCACCGGACTCCGATTCAATATATTCGTGCTTTTTCAGACTCTACAAAAAGTGCTTCTGGCATTCTACTTCAGTTTCCGTTTTACGCAGGAATTATGGGTATGATGATTGGAGTAAATAGTGAAGGTCTTTCTCTTGGAGGAGCTATTTCTAATTTCTTTATTAGTATTTCAAACGAAACGACTTTCCCGCTCTTTACTTTTTTAAGTGCTGGCATCGTTAATATTTTTGTTCCATCTGGTGGCGGTCAATGGGCTGTACAGGCACCCATTATGATTCCAGCTGGTGCTGAACTTGGTGTACCTGCTGCAAAAACAGCAATGGCAATTGCGTGGGGCGATGCTTGGACGAATTTAATTCAACCTTTCTGGGCATTACCAGCGTTAGCGATAGCTGGTTTAGGTGCTCGTGATATTATGGGATTTTGCGTTGTGAACTTACTATATGCAGGATTTATCATTAGTTTATGCTTCTTATTTATTTAAACGAAAAGCTAGTTTTATACTAGCTTTTTTACATAATAAATCATTTACCCCGCATTAACAGGCAGTAAACTCCCACCCCATACCAGCTAGAGCAAAGCGGTTAGGTGGGAAATCAACTGCCTGTAAATGCCCGATTGGTGAAGGCTAATAATCAGTGGGAAGAACAAAACCCCCACTGATTAAAGTTTCACTTTATTTCCCACGCAATTTATAATCGTCTTCCACTCTATCTCCGTAAGGTTTAATGCCTCAAATGCAAAAAAATCTTTACATATCTTTTCAATCAGATATGGATTTTCCCTCAAGAAATTCCACTGTAACGCTTTAGGAAGAAAATACGTTTCATACTCTTTACTTCCTCTTACTACCTCATCGACTTCTCTTTCACAAATCCCTCTTATTAAATAATCATTTCTTAATTGGATCTTCATTTGTTGAAACGTTTCACTATATTTCTTCAATTGGATTAAGCAATTAATATAGGTACGAAAAAGTTCGTTATCATACTGACAACAATTTATAATACGATCAATTTCATTCATAATGTACGAGCCTTTTCTTCTATTTGTAATAACCACTTTTCCCGCTTCTCTCGTTTACTCGTTTTCACAGATTGAAAAACAGATCGTTTTATATCGCGAATGCCGCAAAAACGTAAAACACCTCTCTTCATCATAATCCAATCTGCTGATCGATATAATAGGGCGACGTACCATAACGGTGAATCTAACGTATTAATTACCCACGCCTTCTTTCCTTTCAATAAGCCCTTCGGCAAGGCACCTTCATATTTATAAGCAAATCCAGCTACGAAAATGCGATCAATAAACCCTTTTAAAATAGCAGGCATCCCCCACCACCATATCGGATATATGAATAAAAGAGTATCTGCTTCTGCCACTAACGTTCTGTACCAAGCTGTTTCTTCTTCATTTACTAAATCACGCCTTTTCTTCTCTTCATTAAATACGAGCACCGGATCAAATTGTTCCTTATATAAATCAAGTACTGTAACAGAATGATTTTTCCCCTGTAGTCCTTTTTGCACATGCTCTAAAATCGCCTCGTTAAAACTGGAAGGATTAGGATGAGCGTATATAATTAATACGTTCATTACAAAACAACTCCCTCTATAGTTAAAGTTTCCCCTTCTTTAACATCTTCTCTACAATTTGTACGTTTTTCGAACTTTGTAATAAACGGTTTAATACGGTAAGTAACTCTTCCTTGTCTAAATCTTTCAGTTTCTCTTTCACCGTACGCTCACCAGCACCTTGAATATCATAAACAACTGCCGCCATATGCTTGCAAAGATTCTCATAAGGACACTCGCAGCTACTTTCTGTAAAATCTTCAAGATCAATAATCACTTCATAATTTCCTGCATTTTCAGTAACGAAAGCAATTACTTTCTTGTCTTGTATTTCAACATCTTCTACATGTCCATCTTCATAATATTCATATCCCTTATCTATAATGTACTTTGGGATCCATTTCGTTATATCTTTTAATAAGTAAGCGTACATATTTGCACCTCTTCCTTTAATTCCCTTTTGACTTCAAAAAACCTGCATGTTATTCTAATAACTGTCAAGTAGCGAGTCTACGTGACAAAACGACTGACACCTATTCGGCGGAGGTGTCTCTTTTCATTTGCAGCCGATATGAATTGCCTCTTTCAGGCACATTCAATTTTTGACACTACACACTCAACACCATTCCCTGTATCAGGCTGCATTAGCAGTCTTTTACTCTACATACTTCGCTATTTCAAGAAAAAAAGAGAGACTAGCTCCCTTTTCTCGCCTTATAAAATACCCCTTTTTCAGTATAGAGATATTCATCATCAGCTAATGTAATTTTCCCATCCAGTTTGAGTTCATCTAATAGTCTTGATAAATAAAATTGATGTAACATTTTTTTCGTGAATTTTCCTTCATGATGCGAAACGATATGTTCTTGAATATCTAACAATGATATTGGCTTATCTTGCTCTATCATATATTCATAAACTGTACTACGCAGTTTTACGTATTTTTCGAGTGTCACAGTAATCCGCAACCCCTTTCTTCTTAATATAAATTTTCGTAATCGGTTTTTTTGCAACAAAAAAACCTCTCCGATAAGAAGAAGTTACGTATATATCTTCGTCTTATCTCCCAGAACAAATATGTTCTGCTGGAATTAGCACCTGCATCGCGGTTGCTGGGTTTCATCGGGCCAGTCCCTCCACCTCTCTGGATAAGAAAATATTCACTTAAATCTTACTATACGTAATTTCATTTCAATTGTCAAACAAATACAACAAATTATATTTTCTTTCTTCCTGTTCATACTATACATATATGAATATGCAAGGAGGATTATGAAATGCACGAAAATGCTCGCGGATATGTACAAGATTCTTTTCAATCATTACAAGAAGCAAAACATTGTTTAGAAGAAGCATTACAGACTGTCGAAAAAGATTTTAATCGTGCTCGTATTGAGCAATCTCTTTATGCGATCGAACAAGCTATTCAACGCTGCGATTACACGGTTCACATTTTAGAACAAGATTGAAAAAAACTTCCCATCATAAGGTGGGAAGTTTTTTCAAATGGCATACTTCATAATTATTGCCGTTATGATTAAAAAATATACAGAATTAACAATTTCTAAAATCCCTACTTTTATGATAGAAATTTTTTTGCCATACAACATAATTGCCCGAATGACACTTGGTATAAAAATAAGAGAGCACCATGGATTGGTAACAAATATAATTATCGTTAATACGATATGATAACCCCATGATATAATACGATACTTCGGATTATTTTTTTCACGAATCATTGTCTTCACATAAAACGTACTTCCTAAAAAATATAAAAATGAAATAATCGCAATAAATAAAGCTGTTTTATCTATGAGTTTCATTGAAAAATAATAACTAACTAAACCACCTATACAGAAAACGATAATTGCGCAAATGTCATTTAGCAGTGCTCTTTCATTCTTTTGACGAGCGTAATACATATTTACTATAAATAATGGAATCATTGCTGCTACGAATAAAAGAACTCGCCATTCATATAATAGAGAAATCATCCCAAATACGAACGCAATAATAAAATATACAATTGCTGCATGTAAAAACTCTTTTTTTCGTTTTTGTTTTATGTACATGAGAAATGGATACGTAGCTAAATAGATAAAGAACCAAGCTAAAAACAATGGAATATGATAAAAAGTAGGTTTCCCAAGTATGACACTTAATAGAAATGGGATAACAAGCATGGCCCATGCACCATGTTGCTTCGGAATAACTAACTTCATTAACTATACACCTCCCTCTTGAAAGAAGTTCTCACCTACTATTATACAAATAATTTTATATAATAACGGATGTATATTGGATCTATTTTTTGACAATAAAAAATGCTTCTTACAATATGTAAGAAGCATGAAAGAGGCAAACGAATATGTAAGTCGCGACCCTACCTTATATAAGTATGCTTTTCTATGTCATGTTATGCTCATCTAATATACCGTATTTCTTTTTAAACCTTGTGAGAATCGTAATCCACGAAGTACTAAATAGTAGTAGGAAAATAACATTTGAAATCGCATGACTTAAGTCAAAGTAAAAACTCGCGACATAGTACGCAATGACGGTTTCCCACGTTGCTTCTCGTATAAAACCGAGAAGTCCCCAGAAGTTCATAATCCAACCAAATAAAAATCCAACAATTAATCCGTATAGGAGTCTTCCCCATAGCTTTTTCATGAAAAATGTATTACGTAATAGTCCAGCTATAAAACCAATCATACCCCACGAAAACATTTGCCACGGTGTCCACGGACCTTGTCCTAAAAAAATGTTCGATACGATAGCGGCTGTTGCCCCGATCATAAAACCAGTTTCACTCCCAAACACGATTGCAGAAACGATAATGACAAAGGAAGTTGGTTGTACACTTGGTAAAATAGAAAATGGTACGCGGCTAACCGCAGCAATTGCTGCTAACACGGCAACGAGAACAATTTCACGTGAAACAAACGCCTTCCTTTCAAAACGGATATAGAAAGGTAACATAATAACAGCTAATAAAAACAAACTACTTACCATGTAATAGCCGTCCATGAGGAGTGTAGTAAAGAGTAATGTGCCTATTATAAACGCAAAAATACATATTATGAATGCAATATATCGTTTGGACACGCTTCGTACACATCCTCCCACGTTAATGCATATGGCAATTCTTTTCGAATGAATCGATTAATAGATGTTGTATAAAAGAAGTTACCGCTAAAAAATTCTTTCGGTGCATCATTCATAATGACTGTTCCATCAAATAACATCATGCACTGATCAACATATTTCGCTGCGAACTCAATATCATGCGTTGCCATTACAATGGTTGTACCTTCTTTTTGTAATTTCCTAAATAGCTCCCCTACTCTTTCTTTCTTCCATGGGTCTAACCCCTTTGTCGGTTCATCAAGTAGTAATAGCGTTGGTTTTGATAATAACGTTGTACATAATGCAAGTAGTTGTTGCTCTCCCCCGCTACAATCATGTGGATGGCGCTCTTTAAGCGAATGTAACCAAAACTGTTTCAACATATCTTCTGCTATTTCTTTTCCTTGTTCTCCATATAATTCACGAGCACGTTCATAAACTTCTTGCCACACTGTATCAAATGTAAAATGATAATACGGATGCTGTGATACATACCCGATCCTTTTAAATCGTTCTTTCGAATCAATTTTATGTATCACTTTACCATGCCACTTTACTTTCCCTCTTCTCGCTTTTTGCAATCCTGCTAAAATCGTTAACAGTGTAGACTTCCCAGTACCATTTTTCCCAACGAGCGCTACCCATTTTCCTTTTTCAATCGCAACTGTTAAATCTCGTAAAATAAGCGGACTATTTTTTTCATATTGAAAAGAAATATGTTCTGCACTTAACATTACTTCTTGTTTTTCACGTTGTACCATCTGCTCATTCACATATGATATCGCTGAAAAGTCATTCATTTTCATTTGTGCTTCTCGCACTGTAAACGGAATATCTCTCGCATTCCATTCTAAAAACAACCTTGGAATTTGCGGAATAAATGGACGGAAGTTTTCTACTTTCCACATTTTCGCTATAACTGTTTTAGGACTACCATCATAAACAATTCGGCCGTTATCCATACAAACAACGCGTGTTGCAAGTGGTATCACTTCATCTAAACGATGTTCACTTAAAATAATCGTAATTCCAAGTTCTTCATTAATACGTTTTAACAATCCTAAAAACTCTTTCGCAGCAATTGGATCTAATTGCGCCGTTGGTTCATCTAATAATAATAGTTTCGGCTGCATAACTAATACCGCAGCTAAATTGACAAGTTGTTTTTGCCCACCAGATAACGTATGAACAGATTGATGCAATAAATCTTGAAATCCTAAGAAGCTAATGAGCTCGGCTATTCGTTTTTGAATAATATGTGATGGTAATCCGATATTTTCTAAAGAAAATGCTAATTCTTGAATCACTGTATCCATTACGAGCTGATTTTCTGGGTTTTGAAATACCATCCCAATTTCTTGGGCAGATAATAAGTCAGGTACTTCCTCTAATAATACATCTTCATAAAACATCTCTCCCGAACGCGTGCCAATTGGAAGTAACTCCTTTTTAAAATGTTTTAATAATGTCGTCTTCCCAGATCCGGATCCTCCAGCTAGCGCTATAAACTCTCCTTTTTGAATAGAAAGAGAAATATGCTGTAACGCTTTTTCATTTTCATCAGCATATACAAATGATAAATTGTTTATTTCTGCATGCGCCACCATATCCATTCCCTTCCTTCCATTATGATTGGTAAACTAATAAACAGCGTAAATGCTACAAACATCATTCCATCGTATTGGTGGAATAGAATAGATTCGACTTTCGGATAAATGATCAATTTTCCTCCGCCATACTTACTACATATGATAGCAGTTATAAATAAAATCATTAAATAACTGAGCGTATACCAATCACGTTTTTCCATTCTATACCGAATATACGTCGTACGTTTCGTTACACCAAATCCACGAGCTTGCATAGAATCTGCCGTTTGAAGTGCATCTTCTAACGAGCAAATTAATAATACTTGCAGTAACTGCATGCCATTTTTCACTCGTTCAACAATTGAGCCTGAATCTACCTGCACACCTTTTGTCTTTTGGACGAGTGTTATTTTCTGTAATCTTCTAATAAACAAAGGCACAAACCTCACTGTAATCATCGTTAACAATGCAACTTTCGGTGAAATTCTCGAAAACAAATATAAAAATTTATGACTTGAAATAATATCATTATACGAAGCAAACGTAAACATAATTGCAACTAGTAATAACCCCATTACTACTCCAAACATAATTGCCTCCAGCTTAATACGGCTATCACCTAACCAAAATAACGTAGTTCGACCTCTATGCGTTAATAACGAATTAAATAAAATTACCATAAAAAAGAATACGATTGTGCTCGGTAACATCTTTCTTATCTTTTCGCTATTCCCTTGCATCACATTTAATATAACGATTAATAAAATTTCTCCAATTAAAAAAAGAGGATGAAGACACATCATACATAGTATCATCACCCCAATATAATAGAAAAAATTCACAAAAGGATGTAAAGAAGAAAAACTTATTTTCATAGTCCTTTACCGAATGCCTTTCTTATTTTAATACATATACCCACTCAATTGTATCTCCTGGTTTTACTGTAACTACACCAGCACTACGGTTCGGAAATGCACCATTCACACGATATTTCCATCCACTAGTATCAGCAATATCTTTTTCATATACATCATTAATACCTTTTACATAAATGCTATCTTTTGATCCACTTGCATCAACATCTAATCCTGTACGCTGCAACACTTTATAAACAGTATCGCCTTCTTGTACATCAACCTTTTTCGCACCTAATAAGTATCCTTCATGTCCTTTTACGGAGATAGTAACTTGTTTTGCTTGTGGTTTAGGTACCGTTACAGGATCTGGTTTTGATGGTTCAGGAGTTGGTACGGGCGGAGTCGGTATCGTTTTATTCTCTTTATTCGGATCTACCTTTTGCTCCTGCTTCGGTGTTTCTTTCGGCTGATTGACAACCTTTGCTTCTTCTTTTACTTCCTGTGCTTTCGGTTGCTGTTGTTTCTCTTCGTTTGCTTTTTGTTGTTCTGGTTGTTTAGTAGCAGATTGCTCCTGAGGTTTCTCTTCTTTCTTTACTTCAGGTTGTTCCTGCGGCTTTTCCTCTTTCGGCTTCTCTGCTACTTTTTGTTCTTGTTTCTCTTCTTGTTGTTTCTGTTCCGGCTCAGCTTGTTTCTCTTCCTGTTTCACTTCTTCTTTCGGTTCTTCTTGTTTTGCTACCTCTTCTTGCTTTGGCTCTGCTTTCTTCTCCGGCTTTACAGCCGCCTCTTCACATCCGGCAAGTAGCCCGAGTGAAAGCATTAAAGAAATGAACCACTTCATCTTACTCATGTTCTCTCTCACCTTTCATATAAAAATTAGGAGCAAATCATTGCTCCTAATTTTTGTTAAGCTGCTTTACGTCTCCATAATACATATGCAGAAGCAATACATAATACACCCATACCTACTTCTGTAGCTGTACTATGAGAAGATGCTCCTGTTTTCGGTAGCATGTTTTCATTTTTAACTGGTTTATTATCTACAACAGCTTTTACATCTTCATCTTTTGTTTCTTGTTGTATTTGTTTTTGTTCTTTCGGTTCTTCAGTAATTTCTTTTTCTATTACCTTATTTTCTGGCTCTTCAATCGGTTTCGGCTTAATTACTTCATCATCGCCTACATTAGACCAGTCATAAATAGACTTTCCGATTTCTTTAAATTGAACTAACGCTAAAAGAGCTTGCTCTGTAGCCATTCCGTTACCATTTTGATCACTTGGTAACCATTTAAATTCACCATTTGGAAGTTGATATGACAGCAGACTTTGCACTGCCTTATGAAGACGATTTTGATCTACATCTTTAACAAGTGATAATCCAATAATTGCTTGCGCAGTACTATTAGAATTCTCTTGTCCATCAGCAGAAAAACCACCATTTTTTAGCTGTTCGGTATATAAATACGCAACAGCTTTTTGTACAGCTGGTTTCACATCTGATCGATCTTGATAAGGTGCTAACGCGGATAAAACCATACCTGTTACATCGACGCTACTAGCACTATCTTTACTACCTGAACTAGTATAAGTCCAGCCACCATCTGTATGTTGCGTGTTTAAAATTGCATCTACTAAAGCAACTCGATTCCACTTTGCTTCGACTGGAATTTCATATTTATTCGTATCAAAGGCAAGTAACGCAAATGTATAACCTGTAACAGAATTTACTTTATCAGATTCATACAATTTTTGAACTAAGTTATGTCCGCCTACCTTTTTAGGGTCTGCACTCATTGCATTCATCATAATAATCGTTCTAGCTAAATCTGTTGCTGAAAAACGATTTATACGCTTTTCCACTTTTTCTGTTACTGCCTTAACATAATTTAATTGCGCCTCAATTGGTACATTCTTTCCAGAACGAGAAAGCCCTAGAGCTACCCAATCACTCTCTATTCCATCTTGTAACATCTTTTCAGACGTTTTAGAAATTGCTTCGTTTACTTGCGCTGCTGGAACTTGAATGTTCTCTTGCTTTGGTTGTTCTGGTGTTTTTGTTCCATCTGGATTTTCCTGTTTTGGATCATCTGTTTTTGGCTCTTCTGGTTTCTCTTGTTTTGGATCATCCGTCTTTGGTTCTTCTGGTTTCTCTTGTTTTGGATCATCCGTCTTTGGTTCTTCTGGTTTTTCTTGTTTTGGATCATCTGTTTTTGGTTCTTCTACCGTTTTACAAGTACCAAATTTATCTAATGTTTGTTGTAATGTTTCTTGACTCATATTGCTCCAGTCTGAAACAAAACGGAAAACAACAACATCTCCAGATTTTAATTTATAACTATCCGCTCCAACTTCTGCAGATTTATCATTTACATCATACAGCCAGCCACTTGTAGCCCCGGCCATTAGCCCATCAATGCCTTTTACATACGTTCCAAACGACATCGTTTCAGCTTCTACTTTGTCCCCCATGACTTTTTGCAGCAAACTTAAAGCTGTTTCCCCATCTTTAATTTGCTCTTCTTTCGGACATAACATAATGCCATTTTGTGATTCACCAACAATTGCAAGTTTTGCTGTATTTCCTTCAGCAAACGTAATATGTACTGTATTCGCAAAAGAAACAAATACAAGTATAACTGCCATTAACGACGTAAGCAGCCATTTTTTCAACATTGCCATCCCAAAATTTCCTCCCTTACTACTATTCACACAAAAAAAGACCCTTCAAGGGCGTGCAATTGACACTCTTTTTTTGTAAGTGTCGAACAAACTGTGCAACACCTCCTACCCGCATCATTCGCGGCTATATTTGTATAGGAAAAATAATTTTGTTCATGAACGTATCATTGTGATAACATTCACTTTTTTAGGCACGACTTACTTCCATTTAAGTTATCGTAAAACGATAAACCTATACATTCTGTTAATTTTAAATTTCTGTATTATTTTACTATTGACAAAGAATTTTGTCCATGCTTTATCGGATTTATTTTCTAAGAATAGTAACTTACTAACCTTTAACGACGCAAACTTTTTTCACTAATAATGATGCCATCTTCATCCACATAAACATAATCATTTGGCTTCCATTCTACTTGTCCAAATTGCAATGAAATATTTCGTTCTCCTTTCCCTTCTTTTACACTTCTATTTGGCATCGTCCCTAACGCTAAAATACCAATATTAATATTCTTTAGTTCACTAGAATCACGAACATATCCATTTACAATAATTCCTGCCAGCTTTCTTTCCTCTGCAATAGCTGCCAAATTATCACCGAGTAACGCACAATTCGTAGACGCTTCACCATCAACAACTAATACCGTTCCTTCTGGTAATGTTTGTAATCCTTCCTTCACTAGTACATTATCATCCTTCACTTTCACCGTTGCAATTTTCCCGTGGAATTGTTCTTTCTTCCCAAAAGATCGAAAAGACTGGCGACATATTTGTAACTCCTTTTCAAACTCATCACATAGATCCGTAGTTTTCCACATCTTTTTCCCTCTTTTCCTTTTACTTTCTATTTAACATATTCTTGGATTATTTTCGTTTCCCTGTCTAATGTTGCAATAATTTGTATGTGCAGGAAAGGACAGAAAAACTATTGCCTTAAGAAGCCACCTTTATTATAATCTATTTCACAGATAAATTTCAGAATATTAAAAATTAACCAAGTGAAAAAGGAGGGATTTTATGCAATTACAAACTGAGGTAAAAAAACAACCTAGTAAACGAAAGTTTAAAATGCCTGATGCGTACGTACTACTATTTTTTATTGCCTTACTTTGTGCAATAGCTACTTATTTCGTTCCTGCTGGAGAATTTAAAAGAGTGACAAACGGGACTGTTACAACGACAATACCAGGAAGTTACCATTCTGTTCCGCAATCACCGGTAGGGTTTGTTTCTTTTTTTACCGCTATTGAAAAAGGAATGACACTTGCTGCTCCTATCATCTTCTTAATTTTATTTACAGGTGGAGCCATTGCCATTCTTGAAAAAACAGGTGCTCTTGACGGTTTAATCTATCATGTGATTAACAAATTTCGGAATCAGCAATTACTTTTCATTTGTATTGTCGCCGCACTCTTTTCTCTTCTCGGAACGACTGGCATTATCGTTAACTCAGTTATCGGCTTTATCCCCATCGGCATCATCGTTGCACGCACATTGAAATGGGACGCTATCGTTGGCGTAGCAATTATTTATTTAGGCACTTATGCTGGTTTTAATGCTACTATATTATCTCCCTCACCTTTAGGCATTTCACAAAAAATCGCAGAACTTCCGATGTTTTCAGGGATTGGGTTACGTACAGCAATCTATATCTCTTTTTTAATTGCTACCATTTTGTATATTAATTGGTATATAAAACGTTTAAAAAAATCGAATAAAGGAAGCATACTCGGCGATAACTGGTTTCCAAGTAATGCTCTTTCAAGAGAGAGAGAAATAGAGAAAACTGAAGTTCCTTGGACAATACGTCACAAATTAATTTTACTCGTCTCAGCTTTATCATTAATTGTATTTTTAATAGGGGCTTTTCGACTACATTGGACAGATGCAGAAATGACCGCTACTTTTATTTTCATCGCAATTACAGCAGGAATAATAGGCGGTATGAAAGCGAACGATATCGCTTCTACTTTTCTAGCAGGCTGCCAAAATCTCATATACGGTGCTTTGATCGTCGGAATGGCTCGTTGTATTTCAGTCATTCTAGAACAAGGCAAATTACTTGATACAATTGTTAATCAACTCGCACAGTCTCTCGAAGGACATAGCCCTGTATTTGGCGTTATCGGTATGTATGTAAGTAGTGCCGCATTACATTTCCTCATTTCATCCGGGACAGGAGAATCTGTTATTTTCATTCCGATATTAGCTCCATTAGCTGATTTCATGCACATTACACGCCAAGTTACAGTACAAGCTGTTATGCTCGGCGAAGGTGTAGTGAACTGCTTAAATCCAACTTCCGGTGTTTTAATGGGCGTTCTCGCAGCTAGCGGCATTTCTTACGGAAAATGGATTCGATTTATGGCTCCTCTTGCATTCATTTGGTTTATTATTGGACTTATTTTTCTTATTATTGGAGTGAATATTGAGTGGGGACCGTACTAAAAGGTTTACAATATACTTAACTTGATGATACAAAAACATCTATTCTATTTTCCTCTCCAATCCTATGAAAATTATTGATTCTAGTATAGATGTAAGAAGGGATTAATCATTATGATCAATCCCTTCTTACAAAATATAATGCCTTTACAAATCTTAGTTCCAAATTTTATTTACCCATTCCGGATGATCAATAAAAGGATTGCGATTATGTTGATATTTTGTAAAAATTATTTCATTACGCTTTCGCTCTAAATCATCGACCGGATCTTGTTCATTCCATTTTAGTAATACAGAGAGTTTCCCCATGTACGGATCTTTATTGTTATTCACCTTTTCATTGAGTTCCAAGTCTATTTCACCGCTATCCCCTTCGTAACGAACAGCCATGTAAAACAGCATTCTAGCGATGTCTCCTTTTACGCTATCACGAGGTTCCCAAGAATCACTATCATATTTACATTCTGTCGCTTCCGAATGATTCACACCACCATTATCAAAATCCAGATTTCCACGTGAACTATTTACAGATACATCCGTCGCTCTTAAATGATGCAGATCTGTTCCAGGTCCTGCAGTCGTTCCAAAATCACCATGAGATTTTGCCCAAACATGCTCTCGGTTCCAGTTATTAACTCCTGAACCATTCGTAAGTTTCCCTTGCGAACGCCCAGTATATAAGAGTATTACATTGCTTTTATTATTTGGATCTTCATCCGTATCTCTTAGCGCTTCCCAAACTGCACTGTATGATAACTTTGTATGATCATCAATAATATTATGAAGTTCCTTCTTTAATTCTAAACCCGTTTTTCCTATTGCATTATTATAATATGTATCGTCATAGCTTTTTACAGTCATCTCTTGTGGTGATACAGAAGCTACTTCACCATGTATAGTATCTGTGAATGATAGAGATGCAGAACCTAAAATAAAGAATGAAGATAGTGTAACCATAGCAAGCTTTGTATTTCGAAACTTCATATACCCATTTCCCCTTTAAAATATAATTTGAAGTCATTTACTAAAAATGTTATCCCTAAAACTACGAAAACGTTTAAAACTCCATTCCCCTTCTCTTTTTATTTAATACAAACCCCTATTCAGTCTGTATCATTTCCATACTTTTGGTTTATCTACTTTTCAAACAAATTCACTTTTCACAAGGAATATCCTTCCCTAGTAAAGATTATTAAACTATTCTTTACAATTAAAAAGTAGTTTAATGTTAACTTATAAATTTCAATTTTTTTATGCAATTATGCATATTTAATAAATTTTTCAAAGAAAACCGTGCAATAAAACAGATAGAGTCTAGGACAGCAATCGTACAAATCGAGATGATAGCTCGGCTCTTCCTTTTTCCATAACTGTCTTTATTTTTTGTGTAAAACTCTTCTTTCTCTGAAAAATAAGTACAAAAATAGATTGGATACCATGTAGGCACCAATCTATTTTTATTAAAGAAACTGTGTTAATTCTGCATTGACAACACGTTGTGCAGTAATGATAACACTTTCAGCTGTTATTCCATAAACACTATATAGTCCACCAGGTTGATTAGGAACAATTTGAACTTCATATTCTAATGCTTGTCCAAAAGCAGGATGAACTAAACTTAGAGTTTCAATAGTAGAAGCATTAGAATTCACATTGAAATTCACCTGTTCAATTAATACTATTGAACCGTCAAGTCTAAAAACTCTAGCTACTCCAGTAAGCGGGCCAGCAGTACGGTTAAGGATTTTCACCCTAACTCTATTTGCATTAGCAGGTTGATTTCCCAAGTTTTCAATAGGACCTGTAGTAAAAGCCATTTTACATTCACCTCCATTATATTATTACGATATTCAATGTTATATATTAACGCTATAAACTAATTACTCAATTTTTTTCTAAATAAAAAAGCTCATTTCTTATATTTTTCAATAAGAAACAAGCTTTTCTTTTTCAACTATCATTCCTAAGGTAAATCTATCTGTCTCGGAAACTTTTGGAGCTAATTGACATTTATGTTGAGCATACAACTATTTCTATTTATTTGGCATCGAAGCTATATACTTTTTAACTACTTCATATACATATTCTTGATTTGCCGCTGCTGTATTTGGATTGTATTTTCCGCCGTTTGTTTTATTGTTAGATAATACTCTAATTCCTAAAAATGGTACGTCATAAGCTTTTGCGATTTGCGCTGCAGCAGCGCCTTCCATTTCTTCTACAGATGTACCGTATTTTGTATGGAACCACTTAATTCTATCAACTTCATTATTCCAAACGTCTGCTGAACCTATCGTACCCTCAACCACTTTACCTTTTGTATATGTATCTTTCACTGCATTAGCTGCTGCAAGTAAATCCTTATCTCCCTCGTAGTATCGGATTTTCTCAGCATTTGGATCTTCTCCTGCACTTCCTTCAGAAGCCATTAAATCCATAGATATCCATTTTGTTGGCTCAATCCCTTGATTCTCATCCATATTTGTGGTTTTTAATGTACCTATATTTGCAACTTGTTTTCCTAACACAATATCAAATACGTTTAAATTAGGATCATGGCCACCCGATGTTCCTTGGTTAATAATCGCTATAGGCTTATATTTTTCAATAGCCACTGCTGTAGCAGCTGCTGTATTTTCCATTCCTTTACCTGTTTTCGCAACGATTACAGGATAATTGTCGACAGTTCCTTTATAAAATACAAATGTTCCAGATTTTTCTTCTTTCACATTTTTCAACCTTTTCGCAAAACTTTCAGCTTCTATCGGCATTGGCCCTTGAATTAAGATTGGTTTTTGATTGGTTTTTGCCTCAACTTGTTTCGGACTCGCATTACATCCCGCAAGTATCGAGAGTGACAATGCAGCAGTAGTTACTAGGGCAGCACATTTTTTCAACGTATTCTTCTTCATAAATAATCTCCTCTTTCTCTTGTTGTTTTCTATACTCGATACTTTTGGTCCAAACAAAAAAGTTCTAGAAATTGTAGAAGAATCTCTACTTTCTAGAACTACGGT
This sequence comes from Bacillus sp. EKM202B, assembly GCF_011066025.1. Taxonomy (NCBI): domain Bacteria; kingdom Bacillati; phylum Bacillota; class Bacilli; order Caryophanales; family Bacillaceae; genus Bacillus; species Bacillus sp. EKM202B. The sequence goes on from NZ_JAAMNK010000045.1 coordinate 17,968, forward strand.
AGTCAAAGTTAATGAAGCAAAAGACGAGGTCAATGCTACATTATAGAACGGTAGCGGCTCCATACACAAACCGACCGAATACTTTAACCCGTAGTCCAGTTCTTTCATTGGGAACTAGGTAGAAACGCTCGGACCATATTACCGAGTATATACGAGTGATGTTATTCAAAATTATTATATGGATAATATAACAAACTATTAGTGTAGACGCAATATAAATATGAACATTATTTTATTTCACCCTAAAAATGTTCGTCTTTAAAATATTTTATACTGAAAAAATCTTTTTTTTGATGTTTTATACCGCGAAAAACATAATCCGTATACTTAATTAGATTATCCTACAACAACCGTTAAGAAACATCTATCTAAAATAAAAAGAAGTTCCATAATATTTAGAACTTCTTCCCCTATGTATATTTACTTCGTTATCTCACCAAACTGCGCTCTCGTTACTTTCGCCAAATCTTCCACTTTCAGCTCAATTTGTATACCAATTTTTCCGCCACTTACAATGATCGTTTCAAGTAATCGGGCGCTTTCATCGATACATGTAGAAAATAACTTCTTCATTCCGACTGGTGAACAACCACCGCGAATGTATCCTGACACTTTCGTAATATCTTTTACTGGAATCATTTCAATTTTCTTTTCACCAACTGCTTTTGCCGCTGCTTTTAAATTCAGTTCCTCATCTACCGGAATGATAAACACATGATAATTTTTACTATTCCCTTGAGCGACTAACGTTTTATATACTTCTCTCACTTCTCGTCCAATTTTCTCGGCTACTGACACGCCATCAATTTTCCCATCGTCTGGATCATATGACATCATCGAATATTCAATTTTTTCTTTATCTAATATTCGCATCGCATTCGTTTTATCTTTTTTCATGTGCTTCTCCTTAAAAGGTTATTTCATATTATTAAGTTTTCTTTTATTATACACCCTTTTCCATTTCTCCTACATAACTTCACGCATTTTTCAAAACTGAAAATATTGATATTTCAAAAATCATCTGATATAATTTGGAAAAACTTATGTTAAGGAGAGATTTGTAATGCGAAATTTTAATACTTCTTTCCAACTTCATCATCATACGTAACGCCGTGTATCCGAAGAAAATTTTTTCTTCGTGGGTACAGGGCTTTTCCTGTTTACCCACGAAGCGTTCATAAAGCTATGTGGGTATTTTTATACCCGCATAGCTTTTTTTAATTTAAAAAAGGAGTGATTACAGTGGAAATGAAAAATGTAAAAGGAACAAAGGACTATTTACCAGAGGAGCAAGTGCTGCGAAATAAAATTAAAAGAGCGTGTGAAGATACTTTTAAACGTTATGGCTGTAAACCGTTAGAGACACCTACGTTAAATATGTATGAACTTATGTCTTACAAGTATGGCGGTGGTGATGAAATTTTAAAGGAAATATATACACTTCAAGATCAAGGAAAACGTGAGCTTGCTTTACGTTACGATTTAACAATTCCATTCGCAAAAGTCGTGGCGATGAATCCAAATATTCGTCTACCTTTTAAACGGTATGAAATTGGGAAAGTATTTCGAGATGGTCCGATTAAACAAGGGAGATTTCGTGAGTTTATACAATGCGACGTTGATATAGTCGGTGTTGAGTCTGTCATGGCAGAAGCTGAACTTATGAGCATGGCGTTTGAACTGTTCCGAACGTTAAACTTAGAAGTAACGATCCAATATAATAACCGAAAATTATTAAACGGTATTCTTCAGGCGATTAACATCCCTACTGAATTAATGAGTGACGTAATATTATCATTAGACAAAATTGAAAAGATCGGGATTGATGGTGTACGGAAAGATATATTGGGGCGTGGAATTACTGAAGAAATGGCTGATACGATATGTAATACCGTATTATCTTGTCTAAAGCTTACAATTGCTGACTTTAAAGAAGCTTTCAATAATCAACTCGTTACCGATGGAATAAACGAATTACAACAATTACAGCAATATTTAATTGCTCTTGGAATAAACGAGAATGCTATATTCAATCCGTTTTTAGCACGAGGACTCACAATGTACACAGGTACCGTATATGAAATCTTTCTAAAAGATGGCTCGATTACATCTAGCATCGGTAGTGGTGGTCGTTACGATAATATTATCGGAGCATTCCGTGGTGATAATATGAACTATCCAACAGTCGGTATTTCATTCGGTTTAGACGTTATTTATACAGCACTCTCACAAAAAGAAACAAAATCCTCTACAGCGGACTTATTTATTATCCCACTCGGGACAGAATTACAATGCTTGCAAATTGCCCAGCAATTACGATCCACTACTTCATTGAAAATTGAACTTGAACTAGCAGGACGCAAACTAAAACGCGCCCTTAATTATGCCAATAAAGAGAACATCCCTTATGTACTTATTATTGGTGAAGAGGAACTTAGTGCAGAAACCGTTATGCTAAGAAATATGAAAGAAGGTAGTGAGGTGAAAGTTCCTCTTGCTTCTTTAAGTAATTATTTATAATAAAAACCACCCTCGTTTGGGTGGTTTTTCTATTTTATAAATAACCTATAATTAGTTTACATAAAATAATTATAATCCACTCAAAACTACAAATATATAATATCCAATCACCTGTTATTTTTGGTAATATATAGATATAGATTGTTTTAGGAGGATTAACTTTGAAAACCTACATCCAAGCACTAAAATGGACTACAGGGATCTATCATCTTTTATTACTTCCTTGTTATTATTTATTTCCAAGTCTTGTTAACCTATATGGGATACCTTTACTACTATTGATTGTTTTACATATCACTACTTTTTTATTAGCTAAAAAAGAAGGCATGAATACGTATCCTCATTATATCGGTATTATCGTTACTCTAGTTGCCTTCTTTCCTTATATAGCAATCGTTCTACATATTATAGCAGCAATCTTCCTTTTATTAAACGCTACTTCCACTACTAAAAATGAAGTTTTTAACTCATAGTAGGATAAATCGAAATTTTTATTACCGATGGTGTTGTCTATATTAGCACACACCAAAGTCTTTTTCACAAGTAGCACGCCTCCCGCTAACTCTTTTGCTTCAGTAAAGTTTTGAGGTGAATCGGCAAAGAGCAAAATCAGTAGCACACTCTAGCCTTATTGCTAATATCCAAAAAGGATTTACTTTTTAAGTAGATCCTTTTTTAATAGAAAAGCGAATTCCTTACTTTGGATTAATGAAAGAATATTCCAATTTATTTTTATAAAATTCTAAATATTTACAATAAACTCAAACTAACATACATTTTAGTTACACAAAAAAATCTAAGTTTAAAGGAGATGAATTCATGCTTAAAAAGTTGGTAGTAGGTGCAATGTTAGCTGCTTCATCATTAACTGTCGGATTGGGATCAGTATTAGCTAGTACCGAAAAGGATTATACGATTGCCTCTTTCGAATATGTAACTGTGGATGAAAAGGCTGTAGATTCGTTTCACAAATTGGGTGCTCCATCAAAGGAAGACGTAAAAATAACTTTAGTTCTACCGAAACAAAATCAAAATGGAGACTGGTTATCTTATGGATTTTCGAACAAAGAAAGTTTAGAGTCTTTTATTGAAAAAGATAAACAAAGGTTGAATCATACAATCACTCCCCTTGGTGTTGGAGGGAGCGGACCTGGTAGTACAGACTTCTATAAACGTACAGGTAGCGAGTATTTTTCTCTAAGTAGCGGTTATAAAAACTTGTCTCCTAGTTGGCAAAATCAAATTGTTTCTGTACGTACAGCAGCTCCTACTGCTAGCTATTCAACAACGCTATGGGAACGTACTTCAACTGAAGGATATGGAAAAGGTGTTGTTTTTAGACATGCTGATTGGTATGGTAAAACTGCAAACTTGAGTGACTTTTTAACTTCAGCAGTTGAAGTTAAAAAGTAAAAAACATAGAAATAAAGTGAAACTTTAATCAGTGGGGGGTTTGTTGATCCCCCACTGATTATTAGCCTTCACCAATCGGGCTTTTACGGGCAGCCCGATCCCCACCTAACTTCTTTGCTTCCACTGAATTTTGAGGTGGGGGTCTTACTGCCCGTTAATGCGGGATAAAAGGTGTTTCCACATATGGAAACACCTTTTATTTCTACAACTATTTCACATATCTCTCCTATATCCATTTCAACTCTTAACTTTTATTTTGTGTATTTCTACTTTCCAAAACTTTCTCCATATTATGAGTTGCCCATTCCATCATTAATAGAATCATTGGACGAAGTGATTCACCAAGCTCAGTTAACGAATATTCTACTTTTGGAGGTACTTCGCGGTACACTTCGCGATGTATGATACCATCTGCTTCAAGTTCTCTAAGCTGCAGTGTTAACATTCTTTGTGTGATATTAGGTTTTAATCTTTTTAATTCATTAAACCTCTTTGTACCATCTAATAAATGATACAAAATAACCCCTTTCCATTTCCCTCCAATGACCTCAACCATCGCTTCCACTGGACAAGAATATTTATTTAAAAATGGGTAATTTATATTATTTTCGTTTGAACAATCCATAATAAATCCCTTCCCTTAACATTAGTATCTTTTTTGATACTATACCACATAAATGTGCGTACTTGTTTCTATGTTACTTTAAAAATATAATTTGGTTACAAAATAAATTAATGAAAAGAGGAACTTTTATGACAAATATAAAAGAAATTACAAAAGAAAAAATTATGGAGGCTTTTCATTTCAGACATGCATGTAAAGCGTTCGATCCTATGCAAAAAATTTCAGAAGAGGATTTTAATTTCATTTTAGAAACAGCCAGATTATCTCCTTCTTCTTTTGGATATGAACCTTGGAAATTTGTTATCGTACAAAATAAAGAAGTAAGAGAAAAACTACAACCATATTCATGGGGTGCTGGTGGGCAACTTGCAACAGCTAGTCACTTTGTTATTGTTCTTTCAAGAAACATTAAAGATATGCATTATGATGCAGATTATATTAAATATATGATGAACGATATTATTGGATTGCCTGAAGACACTCAAAAAATTAGATATGAATTCTTCAAAAAGTTCCAGGAATCAGATTTTAACTTATTACAATCCGACCGTGCTGTATTTGATTGGGCATCAAAACAATCTTATATCGCTTTAGGTAATATGATGACGAGTGCAGCTCAAATTGGTATTGACTCTTGTCCAATAGAAGGATTTGATAAAGAGAAAGTAGATTCTTTACTTCGTCAAGAAGGCATTGTAAAAGACGATAATTTTGAAGTATCTGTTATGGTTGCCTTTGGTTACCGTAAAGAAGAGCCAAAGCGTGATAAAACAAGACAGACTACGGATATAATTGTTGAATGGATTTAGTAACATAGCACGCAAAAAATAATGCTCCTTATAGCTGTATACTCATACTAAAGAAGAATCAGTTGTTTTCTTACGTATGAATTTGTTTTTTCATGGAAAGATATGTTAGTATGTATACAGTTTGAGTGCTCTATTTTTAGAGTCGAACAGGAGGAGAATGAATATGTCTGATATTGAAGTTGGCGAAGTGTTTACTCTTAGTGATGAGAATAATGAGGATCAGGAAGTAGAAGTACTTGGAGCGATGGATGTCGAAGGTGCAGAATATATTGCAGTTGCCTTCGTAGAAGACATTCAAACAGAAACTGAGGAAGACATTGATATCTTCTTTTTAAAAGTAGAAGAAGATAATGAGTTTTCATACATCGAAAATGACGAAGAGTTTGACAAAGTATCGGCTGCTTTTGATAAGATTTTGGATGAGTAAGAAGAGCAAGAGTAATATTCGTTAAAAACTCGAGGGGGATGCATATCCGCCCTCTTTTTTTTATTCATCACTTACCAAGCTACATGTATTAAAGAGACTTATGCAGCCATTCCAGTACATCTTTCATCGCAAAAGGACCATCTTTTTTAACTTGCTCCGCAAATTCCGAAACGAGACGTAGTGTTCTCACACTTTCGATTGGATGCTCTCCTGATGCACTTTCAGCAGAAAGCATCACTGCATTCGTCCCGTCTAGTACAGCTTGAAAAACATCGGTGACCTCTGCCCTTGTAGGAATAGAATGATCTACCATAGATTGAAGCATTTGTGTTGCTGTAATAACATATATATTCGTTCGATTACATTCACGAATCATCATTTTTTGTAAAAGCGGAATAATTTGATACGGCAATTCCACTCCTAAATCCCCCCTTGCAATCATAATTCCATCTGCTTCTTTACATATATCTTGAAAATTCTCGATTGCTTCCATCGTTTCTATTTTTGCAATTAAACTTGGGGACGTTTCTTTATGCTCTTGTATAAAATTTCGTATTTCCTTTATATGACTAGGTTTTCGTACGAAAGAACACGCAATAAAATTAACATCCTCTTCTAAAAGAAATTGAATGTCTTTTTTATCTTTCTCTGTAATAGCCGGTAAACTAACTGTCGCACCTGGTAAATTCACCCCCTTATGAGATGAGATATTACCACCTGTTTTGATCTTTGTTTCTATTTTTTCCTTACTTACCTTTTCAACAATTAATTCAACCTCTCCATCATTAATCAAAATTCTACTGTCTACTTTCACATCATTCGCAATACCTACATAATCCACACTTGCTTCTGTATTACTCCCTATGACTGGTTGCGTATGTAAAAGAAAAGAATCCCCGGCCTTAAGTGTAATTTGATCTTCCTTCATTTCACCTAATCTTATTTTAGGACCTTGCACATCACCTAAAATTTTAATAGAATCATCTAAAGATTTCACTAAACGAATGATGTCTTTATGACTTTCATGCGTGCCATGTGATAAATTTAGCCGAACAATTTTCATACCATTCTTTATTAACTGCACTAACGTTTCTTTATTATTACTTGCTGGTCCTATTGTACACACTCGATCAATTGTCATTCTTGCCACCATCCTTTTTCAGATAGGTTTCCCACAAAAATTTAAAAATAACATAGGGAATACAATAACAGCTTTAAACTTTACAAACGAAGTAATCCTACATACAAACGTAGAATTGCTTCGTACATGATTGATTTATACCGTGTTTCGTTTTTACCGTTAATACTCTCCTTTACTATCTTTTCTTTTTCCGCCGCTACAATTAATGAATACATAATCCGATTGTTTTGTATTACATTCTTCTAACTCTCTTTCATTACCACCCTACTTTTCATTCATGTGCTCTTCTATAAGTGTAAATCTACATTTACATGAATTTCATATTGGTAACCCTATTTCCATGTTCGCTAAGCAGTTAAAGCTATATTCAAATTATTAAAATGAAGATATGTTAAATCAAAAGTAAAAGAAAAGTTAAGTATCGGATAGGTTGTTGAGAGTTTCGAATTTTTCGTATATTGTATGAGTTGAGTTCGAACTCAAAAATTAAAAAAGTTGGGAAAATTAGTGAATATGAAAAAATCTTTAGCGGTGACAACTTTAGGGTTAGCGGTTTTAGGTTTTGGTTTTACTAATAACGCAAGTGCCTCAGAGGTGGGTGCTGCAGACAAGCAGCCTGTTTTAGTTGACTTTGATACAATTCAATCAGCAAAAACATCCAATGTTTCTAGTTTGACTGTTGCAGCTGCACCTAAGAATGATTCTAACATTAGCGTCTATACTCCCTTTTTTGGTAACCCATATGCAGTTGCTAAATCGAAATCAACTACGACCGAAGACTATATTTATGCAAAAGCAAGGACTTTCAATGGCGATGGCTCATTAGTGAATACGAAAAGTAATAATGCAAAAAAATCATCTTATGTAAGTGCTACAGCGACCAACACAAGCGTTTATTATGGAGATGATTACGCTATTGGTAATCATACCTATAAATTAAATGGTTATAATGATGTGAATCACGAAACAAAAGCTTCCTGGTAAGAAAGAGAAAAAAGATATGCATCTTGCATATCTTTTTTCTCTTATATTTTAAATATATTGAGGTGTTATTTATGAAAAATATATATATCATTATCGGTTTTTTACTTATTTCTTTCTTTACAATGTATGTTTTGTTCCATGCTTCAATTATACAACCTTATACACCTTCCAAAGAAAATAAGAGAGAGAAACAAACCAATACTATTTCATACGGCTTGAAGGATAATCAAGGCCAACATATTAACAACGGTAGTGAAATTACTAGTGAGAATAATACAATTAACGTATCGTTATCCTTTATACATAATATTGACGAAGACCGAAAGTATGGATTAATTGTTCTAGAAGATTACGTACAAAAACCTTTCAAAATAGAAAATACTGTAAATGAACTATCACACTACTCTTTCGATATGAAACCAAATAGTTCGATTACTACGAAAATCTCTTTACACACTTCTCCTAACGCAAGCGAATTAGCCTTTTTAATTATTAAAAAACCTGAATATAAGTTAAAAGATAATGACTTACATAAAGCGTCTATACTAGAAGAGATTTTAAGTATGCGATATTCAATACATCATCCTCATAAAGAAAGTGAAACATTAAAGTCTACCCCTATACAGCCAAATACTATTTTAAAAGATGGTCTTTATGAGCCATTATTTGTTACGAGCAATGAAGAGAAATTACAAACGGTATTTTCTGAAAAGGAAGGTGAAACATTAACTCTATCGAACGGAAATGAAACAAAAGATGAAATACCTTATGCAATCGTGGCCTTTAAAGATTGGGAACAAGTTGAATTATTCCATAATAAAAACGTCGCTTATACTACAGTGGCACCAGAAACGAGACAAACTTTTACTTTTACTTTCACACTACCTACAGTGGAACAGGAAATTAATTTTCAACTAGTCGCATTCCCATTTCCTTATAAAGTTAGTGAAGATCATTATGTCAGTCAACAAGCATACGGTTCATTTCGTATCGTAATTGAAAATAAAAAATAAATATGTTCCCACTTTATACAATTACAACAACGTAAAAAGCCTACTCATGATATTATCCCCTTTAGGTAGACAGTGTGAAAAAGACCATGTATACACATGGATGTTACACTATTACTTGGAGGG
>NZ_JAAMNK010000046.1:0-26756 GCF_011066025.1 Bacillus sp. EKM202B
TTCTGCAACCAACCTCATATCTTCAGTTTTCAAAGAGCAATCTGTACAAGTAAATGATAGCAAACATGTTGGCCTATACCAACCGACATTCATCTCCCACCTAAAATTGGTGTTTCACACCTTCACATTTTTGAGGAAGGAGTCTTCTGTCGGAAAACGATAAAATCAACTAATTTATTTAGTAGATCTTTCATCATTAATATCTAAAACTACATATTTATGAATTTTTATAATATTTTTAGTCTACATTTATTCCCTAATTATACGATTTTATAAGAAAATACTATAATTTGATTAGTAATAGTAGTAAAAATAACATTAAACATATCTAGGTAACATATTAAATGTTATTTTTTTACATAATTTGTTTAATAGTATGTATATGGTTATTATTCAATGTAATTAAAATAATTTAAAAGGAGATAGGAAGTTATGTTTAATGTAAAAACAAGGGGAAGAGTAAAAAAAATTGTTATGATATCTGCGGTTTGCACCATGATGTCAATGTATGGAGTACCAATTTCTAGTACAGAGGCAGCAATCCGATCTCATGCTCCATCAGTTTATGTAACACCACAAAATATTGCTGCTTCAGATATCATTAGCATAGACTGGTCTCCAGTCCAAACAGCACCTTATACATATTGGGCTGTACATAACTGGAATCAGGGGGGAGAGGGTGGCGGTTATGCTGGCTTTCAACAACAAAGCGGTTTTGATCAAACCGGTAAACGTACGCTTCACTTTGCACTTTGGGATCCAATAGCATCAAACCAAGCAATAAAAGCGGAATATTTATCCCCGACTTCAGAAGCCAGTAGATTTGGAGGAGAAGGAACAGGTCTGAAGGTTCAAACAACTTATAATTGGAAAGATAGTGAATGGTATCAAATGACCCTACGTTCTTGGCAAGAAGATGGCCATACAAAGTTTGGCCAGTGGATAAAAGATAATAAATTAAATCAATGGAAATTAGTTGCTATTATGGATCATCCAGTTGCGAATGTTGCATTTAACTATGGTCTATCGATGTTTCAAGAGGACTGGGCTGGTAATGGACAAGATGTAAGAGAAGCACGTCTTAAAAATGGATATAGCAGAAAAGTTTCAGATAAACAATGGAATTCTTGGAATAATCAGCGTATTTCTGGGCAACATGATACTTCTTATCAATACGATGGAGGAGCAACTTCAGAATATGTATGGGTTAAGGCAGGAGGAAATACGCAATCAACGATTGGTACTGGAAAGACTTTTAATATAAATCAGCCTAGTCAGCCAGAAATGGGAAATTTGGATTTTGATATTCAAAATATTCGTTTTGAAAATGAAAAATTAAATGTGTCTTGGAAATTGAAAGAACAAAGTACTCCCCAGTTTAAAGGAAAGATTGAAATCTATGACAATGAAAAGTTAACGGGACAAGCTTTGAAAGTAATCGACAATATTAAGTCCTATCAAACTGAGGTAAGTCAAACTATGCAATTGCCTCAAACAGCTTATGCTAAAATTACATTAACAGATATATTTGATCGAACTGTAGAGAAGAAAGTAGGAATTACAAATGGAAATTCTGATATTTTAGTAGGGAATCAATTTGCATGGTCCCTAAAAGGAATTAGTGATTTCGAGTTTGCTAAAATCAATTTCAATAAGTCGACAGAAGAAATGAAAATTGACTTAAAAGCAGGCGTACCGCATCATTATTTTAATGAAACATATGCAAGTATTAAATTACAAAATGCATCAGGAAAAGTAGTATACAAGAAAGATATTTATGGAAATAAACAAGAAAATGCTGAATCGCAAAAAGTTTCAGTCAAAGTAGGCGATTATATCGAGTTAATACATCTAGAAGGTGCGAACCGAGCTACTATTACAAATATGGAAAAGAACATTCAGGAAAGCTTTGGGAATAAAGCAGTCTATGAGATTACAAAAGAAGGATTGAAGAAGGTAGACAACATTGTAAATCCGAAACCAGATACAGAAGCTCCCACACAGCCACAAGGATTATATGCAAGCAATGTTACCTCTAACAGTGTTGAACTAAAATGGAATCCTTCTACAGATAATGTAGGTGTAAAAGAATATCAGGTATTACGTGATGGACAACTAATTCAAACAATACAAGGCACGAAGTTTATTGATCAAAAACTTACAGCTAATAAGGAATATAAATATACAGTGAAGGCTGTAGATACAGCTGGAAATACATCAGTTCAAAGTAACATTCTCCCAATAAAAACAAAAGATCAAAATGTATCTTATGAAAAGTGGGATCCGAAGAAGGCATATACAAAGGGAGACAAAGTAGAACATCAAGGGAAAGTGTATGAAGCTGTTCAAAATCATCAAGGAAATGGTGACCCGAATTGGATATTCGCTGTGGCATTATGGAATCCACTTATTTAGCGGGCTGATAAATATTGAAACTTATAAAAAGATCTTTAAAATAAACAATATTTGCAACTATATTAATTTTACCGTACATTAAGGGTTAGAAAATATATTTATATTAATAAAGTGCTAAATAGTAGGTGAAAGAATGGAATTTAATGATTTGGGTATTACCATTAAAGAACTTAGAATTAAAAAAAATATATCACAATCCGAATTATGTCATGGAATATGTTCACAAAGTCAAATTAGCAAGATAGAAAAAGGTGCGATTTATCCATCTAGCATATTGTTATATCAATTAGCAGAAAGACTTGGTATTGATCCAAATAATATATTTGCACTAACTCAAAACAAGAAATTAAAATACACAGAAAATGTAAAATATGTAATGAGGGATTGCATAAGACAACATCAATATAAAGAGCTTTATGAAATAGTAACAAAAGAAAAATACACAAATAATTTTCAAACAAAAGAAGATAAACAATTTCTAATATGGCATGAAGCAATTGCTATATATCGTGTGAATAACTCAATAAAATCGGCTTTAACGCTTTTAAATCATGCATTGAAACTAACTTTAACCAATATTGGTTCTTTATCTGAGAGAGAAATAGATATCCTGCATACAATGGCTATATTCCATGCAGAAAATAAAGAATACAAAAAAAGTATTGATATATTTAAAAGATGTTTAACTAATTTTAACAAGTTAGATTTTCCTAGAGATAAAGAAATTAAATTAAAAATCATTTATAATTTATCAAAATGTTTAAGCTACACATGTCAATACAAAGAGGCAATAAAATACATTGATAAGGGTATCCAATTAGCTCTTAATCTAAATACTTTATACTTATTGGGTGAACTATACTATGGAAAAGGTTCAAACTTATTAAAGCTTAAACAACCTAATGACGAAAATGTTGCTAATAACATGGAAACAGCGTTATTTATATTTGAATTAACAAAAAACGAAAACAAATTAGAAATAATTAAAAAAGAATATTTCGGAAACAAAGACAAAAATAACTACGCATAATTTCTTAAAAACTACTTACAAAGCTCACAGGAAAAATCCCTATAGTTTTTTAAACTAGAACCATATTATTAAAATTGAAGTGGTTCAAGTCGGAGGAAGGCGCCATAGGTATCTTTTCTTTAAAAAATTTTTATAACGATAAACGGATTGGTTGCAATAGGGGGCTTATCATTAGAAATAATCAAAGAGAGAACAAAATATCAAATTCCTTTTTATCCAGTTATTCATGGAAAGGAAAAGAGAGGAAACAAATTATTGAGGAAATAGAACTTGAAGATTATGTACAAAAATATGTAGATCAAGCAATGAAAGGGTTAATTCAAGAAGAAAAAATATAATGACTTTGTATGTATTCATTTATACAAAATGTTTTATGCCATCAAAGGCTCATGATTGTATTTTCAGAAAACACAGAAAGATTTGATTTCTAATCTGATTTAATATTGTTTGAACAAAAAGAAAAATTGATTAAATCTTGCCGTGGTCAACATGTTTATCTTTTAGATAGAGAATACCGAAAAAAATAAAGTAAACAAAGAATAACTCCAAAATTAACTTTAATTGTATATTTTGGAGTTATTTTTTATATTAGAATTTATTATATACTAGTGAAATAAATAAGTTTAATTACCTATAGTGAATATAAAAAGGACCGAGAAGGTATTAAAACATTTTATTACCTACTTAAAGCACCTATTTATAAGCAAAGTTCAGAAACTCAATTTGGAGTTTCTGAATAAGATTCGATCCTGTTAAATAGTAAAGCTATGTTATAGAACTGCACTACTTTGTGAGTTAGCAGTTAGAATTTCAGTAATTAATAAATTAATTTTTTCTTTACCACCTAAAAATTGGATATTTCTTTTTTCATTAATTAAAACCATGTATGGAGATTCTGTTATTAAGTAGTCCTGTGCTATAGTATTATCTTCAATAAAATGAACCCAAGGTAACTTTTTTACAAAAAATACGTCAGAAGAGATAAAGTTAATAAAGAAACAAAGTATCAATATATTTTTTGCGGAAATCATCACCATATTTACTTACGCCATTGCAAGTATGATAGTTGTGTTTTTAATTAGTACAGGTAAGATTATGCTGGGGGCCTTTATTGCAGTTATACAAGGAATTCAAAATATTCAAGATTCCTTAAGTCAAATGATAAAAATGATAGCAGCCTTGTATGAAAATAGTTTATATATTAGGCTATATCAGCAATTTTTTGATGAGGATGAAATAGTATCAGAAGTTAATGGTTTGGAAATTAATAATTTAAGAGAGGTTGAAGTGAGAAACCTTTCTTTTACTTATCCTAACACAGATAAACCAGTATTAAAGAATATATCATTATCAATAAAACCTAAGAAAAAAATAGCGATTATTGGATTGAATGGTGCAGGAAAAACAACTTTAATAAAATGTTTAATGGGGTTGTATCCTACTCGTAAAGATTCAATATTCGTAAATGATATTTGCTTAAATCATATAAATTTAGAGTCATATCACAGTAGAATCTCAGTGTTATTTCAGGATTTTGAAAGATTTCATTTTTCCTTAAGAGAGAATATAGGGTTTGGAAATATAGAGGATTTACAAAATTCTATTAAATTAACTGAAATTATCAATTGTGTGGGCTTAGATGAAGTGTTAGCGGAGCTTCCTAAAGGTGTTGATAATCGACTTGGAAGAATGTTTGAAGGTGGTAGTGAATTATCTGGTGGGCAATGGCAAAAAGTTGCAATAGCGAGAAGTTTATTTAGGAATAGTGATTTAATTGTTTTAGATGAACCAACCTCAGCTCTTGATCCAAAGGCTGAAGTAGATATGATGGAAGAGGTCTTTAAGCTTTATGAAGAAAAAGCTGTGGTTTATATAACTCATCGTTTAGGTGTGGCATGTAATGCTGATGAAATTTTAGTAATTAAAGATGGAGCGATTGTTGAAAGCGGTACTCATATTGAATTGATGAATTTGAAAGGAGAATATAGTAAACTTTACAAAGCACAATCTGTATGGTATACCAATAAAAACATCGAAAAAACTTTCTTATAAAAATACAATTTAAATGCATGAGTTATACAAATTGATTACTCATGCATTTGGTTTTCTTAGGGGCGAAAAGAATTTAATGTAAAAGTAATAGATTAAACTTTATTTTAAAGCAACAATATAAATTAATAAAAGAAAATCCAATCCGTATTTAGTAAATAAAAAAAGAGGGGAATTAACTATTTTAGTTAGTTTTTCTCTTTTTTATTTGATGTATTATTTAATCCAGCTCTAAATTTGTTATATAAGATTTTACAGCTTGCAATAAAAATTCTTCTTGCCCAATACCAGCATCGGCGGCCATTTGAACTACTTTTTGTTTAAATTCATGATCGGCATGAAAAGTTAATGGCTCTACATTACTTTTAAAGTAAATCCCTTCTACATGTGGCAGTATTGTGCCGGATTTCATATGAGAATGTAAGTGTTTAATCTCCTCTTGAAATTGCAATGGCTCTATTTGTAATACGAAAGGTTTAATTTCTAATTTGATAGTATCTGATGTAATAGTCAATCGCATATTTGTGACACCAAGTTCTTTATAAAATAAGTTAATTAAATTATAAGTAATGGAATTAAATAATTGAGGCTTTTTAAATGAAAAAGATAAATATCCACGTTTTGTAATTACCGCTTGTTTCTGAAGGGGTTCAAAGGAAAAATCATGTTCCTTATAAGTGGATAGTGGGAAAATTTCTTCATCCTCTGTTAGAATCTTTCCATCTGCTCCATTGATCTCTATTACCCTAGCTATTTTTCCGGTATGTAGATGTCTTAATAATTGATATAAATATATATCTTCATCTTGAATCTTAGTAATAAATGTTTTGCGCTCTTTTGTTTTATTTTTTTCATAATCAAGCATAAAAATCTCTAGCTCTTCCTCATCGATAAGATATACTTGTTTTCCTCGTTTTTCTACCATTGTTGCAGGTAATTTTCCGGATTTAATGTAAGTAAAGATAGTAGATGGTGCAACATTAAGAATTTCAGCTGCTTCTTTCGTGCTAAGACCTTTAACTTCATCTTTATTTTTTAAGTGTTCAATATCCTCTAAATAGAAAATCTTGCTACCAAATTGTTTCCAGTTGTTTTTATATACGCATTCTATTAACCCATCTTTTTCTTTCTTTAATATTGTCTGTACAGTTACTCCTAATAAGTCGGCTGCCTCTTTTGTCGTTACAGTAGGTTTAGTAATAAACAATAAATCTTGTGTCATGAAAGGACACCTCCATAACTATTGTTTGCTAATATTTTAGATATATATATATCATATCAGAATTTGATTTATATTTAAAATAAGAAATAGATTTTATAAAACATTATATATATTTTTATAGTTTAGGATTATTTATAAATCATTTTATATCTTAATTAGTTATCATTATAGATTTTATTATATATGAGATATAAAGTTCATTCTGTTTGTTTTATAAATAATATCTATTTACTAATAAATTATAAAAAAATATAAACATAGTTAAATAGAGAAGAATATAGGGTTCTTACATAAAGAATATGGATTATAGTTTGTATAATTAATAGAACTGAAATAAAATGATAAGTACAGTTAATAAAGATAATTATATTCATAATATTTAATAGGAGAGGTAAATTTGAAGTATGGATAATAAAAATAAAAAAGAAAACTTACCGATTGTTAAAAATAAAAGTGGATACATAGATACATATTTAGATAATATAAGAGATATTGTTCCATTTCTGCATAATAATCGTTATGTAGATACAGTGGAAGATAAAATGGAGATAGCTGAAAAAGAGGGAAAGAGTAAATATACGTATCTAAGTGACCTAGAAGTAATTTATCATTTCGTACATTTACAAAAAGATATGGATGAGAAGAAGAATAAAAAAGAAGATACAAAAAAGAGCTATGTGTCTGAAATCTTGTCATTTTGTCAATGCATGGTGCAGCATGCAGAAGAATTTGAATTGAATGGGGAAGAAGTACACCAAAATGCTTCTTTATTGAAGACATTGCAACCTTGGCATATTCGTAAATATAATTCCTGGTTGAAACAGGTACAGAAAGGTAGGAATGGTGATACATATGCAGTGGCAACACTTGCAAAGAAAACAGTATTAATTCGTTCGTTCTTAAAACATCTTTATGTATTTGCTTATATTGAAAAACCTCTTCATGATGAACTGCAGCGTGCAAATGTAAATGAACAGGACCGGCCAAATCGGGATTTATCCTATGATGAAGTTATGAAAATTTTAGGGTTTTATAAAGAAAGAGGACATTTAGTAAACTATACAATTTTACTAGCTCTGGCAAGTACGGGTGCAAGAATACAAGAATTGTGTACAACAAGGGTAAAAGATTTACATTATGACGGAAAGCACTGGTTAAAAGTTACAGGTAAAGGAAATAAAGTGCGTGAACTTTTCATTTCTGAGCATTTATACCAATGTATTTGTGAAATGAGACAAAGAAGAGGGTTAAAAACTATATTGGATCGAGGAGACGAAAGTCCTTTATTTATAAATCAAAGAGGAAACTTTTATAATTCAAAAACGTTATCGAATCAGGTGACGGATATGATTAAAAAGACAGATTTAGAGTTTCTGCAGTTCCGTGAAAATCCAGTAACAGCGCATACTTTCCGTCATGCTTTCGCAATTATGGCAGTAGAACAAGGAAATGCAGATTTATACCATTTAATGCAAACACTGGGGCATGAGAATATACAAACAACAAAAATCTATTTAGAAAAGCATATGAAACGGAAGAATAATGTGGGTACTTTCTTTGCGGATATGTTGCAATGAATAAAAAGATTTATAATAGGTTTCGCATGTGTTTCAAATTCAATTAGTGGAGTATGGTAAGGAGAAACAAACAATACTACAAGAAAATAATTAACTCATGTATAAATATCATAATTAAGAACATGTTATATATAAATATGATGGAGGTGTAATTATGAATATTCAAAGAAGCGAAAGTAATACAAATGAACTTCTTATTTCTGCTGCTTCAAGTGCTATTGAGCAAATGAAGTATGAAATTGCTCGTGAGTTAGGAGTCACACTTGGACCAGATACATCAGCACGTGCAAATGGATCTGTCGGTGGAGAAATTACAAAACGCTTAGTTCGAATGGCTGAGGAACAATTAACTGGTCAATACAGATTACACTAAGTTAAAGGAGTGATAAAAAATAATCCATTTTTGGATTATTTTTTATTTTTTTTGAAAAATAAGTGAAAAATAAGATTGTGAGATTGAAAAACGGCTTCTCAAATTCCTTTGTAAAGTGTTTTATTTACAAAGATAATATAATAAGTATAGGGTGATATAAAATGCTATATAAAGGGAAATAAAGCTATTAAACGTTCTGTCGCTATATTTTATGATTTTATAAATTCATAACTACGCCAAGAGTCTTAATTTATCAGATACAGAAATGGACATGCAAAAAAGTCATCCTTTCCTATAATTCTACAAAAAGAATAGGGTGTTTAGGGGTACTTTGTTTTGTTAGCTTGATAGTGATGTAGTAGCTATGCTGTTTTAAAGTAACTGTTGATTTATCAAGAAAAACTCTTACCAAATTTTATTAAATTTTTTTAGATTTTCTGTGTTCAGAACTAGAACATAGGTTCTGTTTTGTGGTAAAATATTCATATAGGGATTTAAAAAAATGGATACATTAGTATTAATTTGGTAAGCGAAATGATAATTTATTATTAGGATATGAGAAACAGGAGTGTAATAGATAATAGTGAGAGCTCTTTTTTAACTACAAATTTATTAAATGAAAGATAATTTTGGTAAAATTATTTAGTTCTAAAAAATTAATATCAACTAGTCAAAGCGAAAGAAGAAAATTGAGGTTGATTAATAATTCTAGCGGTTCTATTAGGTGAGTCCATATTTATATTAAAAGAGCCAAATACAGATGATACAACACAATAAAAGGTGAAGTATTTAGCTCGAATGCCTCATTCAGATAGTGGTTAGCAATGCGCGGAGTATTATTAACATTTAGCATGACATCGTTTTGAATAGAACGATGTCATTCCTACGTTTAAGAAGGATTTCCTATATATATTTAACCAAAAAGTAAAACTATACGAAAAGATTCATAAATATTAAGTTGAATATGGGGGAATTGAGATGAATAAGCAAGAATTAGCTAAGGAAGTAGTAAAACTATGGTTAAAAGAGGGAAGAAAAATTAATACAGAGGATATTCTAAAGGTGTGCCTATCTAGAGTATATATAGAAAAAAAATAATAGGTGGCTTTTTCTGTCTAGTTTTAATCGATCTGTAGAATTAATACATAGTCTATAAAAAATATAGGGAATTTATATAAAAAAGACTTGAAATAAACCTGTAGTTTATTTAAAATTAGAGTATGGATAATGGAAGGGGTAATTAATTTGGAAAAATTAAAACAAAGAAGAATGGAAAAGGGATGGACTTGTGAAGAAGTCGCTAATAAAGTTGGGATAACAAAGATGCATTATTGGTATATAGAAAATAGTAAAAGGAATCTAAAAATAGATCTGGCAGTAAAAATTGCAAACGCGTTTGAAGATGATCCGAAAGATCTTTTTTTTAAATAGATTTAGTAAACTTGTAGTTTATTTAAGGGGGATATATATGGCTAGCACAAAAAAAAGAGAAGATTTAGTTAATGATTTGGTATTGAAGGAAGGAATTACAATCGTAACGGATAGCTTGATTGTTGCTGACATGTATAAGGAGGATCAAAATTCTGTTATAAGTACTATTATAAATCAGATTCAAAATTTAAATGAAATTGAAAAAGGGGAATTTTTTGTAGGTGAATTTATTAAGTCAGTTTATGCAATTAAAGGCATAGACTCTCCTACGTTTAAACTGACAGAAAATACATTTGCATATAGAAAAATGGGAGATATAAATGTAAATACTTTAGTAGAATATTGTAGTAATACTTTTGTTAATCTAAATACAGAAAGCTGTCTACAGCAACGTTTAAATAAAATGATTCGACTTTTAGCTTTGAGCAAAAATATTAGTTTTCAAAAGGCATGGAGGGTATTTAGATCGATGTATAACAAGACATATAGAACAAATTTAAAATTAAAAATGTATCACTATAAAAAAAAGAACAAATTGAAGCGATTAACAGCTCCGCAATACTTAGCAATTCAAAATAAACTAGAAAATGCAATAAGGGTAGCTGATACATTGTTAAATAAAAAGAATATGACAGCATAAACAATAGAAATTTACAAAGGATTTCTTTCAGTATGTATATATAAGAAGAGAATTCAATTATTAAATCGCGTAAATATTATGTGGATTTTAATAAGTTCCTAGTTATTTTAAAGAATGGGGGAAATTATAATTGATTGAAAATCCAATTATAGACAGTGAATACATGAATTCTGGAGAAAATGATTACTTGGAATATTGTGAAGGTTGCCAGGGAGAAATTTATTTTGGTGAGCATTATTATGACTTTGATGGAGATTTTATACATTGTGAAACACAATGTATAAAACAATTTATTGAAAATTATTCTATAAAGAAAGTAGCAGGTGAATAAAATGAGTTTAGATGATAAATTTAATTTAGAAAAAAGAATTTTTATACGACTAATTGAAAACCATAAACAACAGCAGGATACTTTTTCAACAGCAATGATTCTTGCTTATGAACATGGTTTACAAGTATTAGAAGAAATATATGAATTAAGTAAACAGGAGATAGAAGAGGAGTATCCTTTTTAAATTAAATAGATTGATAGACGTTTAGAAATTTTAAATTCTTTATATTAAGTAATAAAAATATATTAACTAGATGAATACCCCTATAGGGTTTAATAGCGTAGGGGAGGAAAGGAGTATCTATGGACTTTATTAATAAACGAGGCGGCTTTTTTATGATAGATAATGGAGTTATAGATAATGGTGAATTGGATGTTTATGCGTTTAAAACCTATGCAGTAATTGTTAGATATGCAAATAAAAAAACAAAATCAGCCTTTCCATCACTGAATACACTAGCTAAAAAGGTTGGATGTGGCAAGAAAAAGATTATTGAATGTATTAAGACTTTGGTAGAAAAAGGATATATATCAAAAACTTTAAGGAGAGATGATAAGGGTGATAACCTTTCTAACTTATACCACCTTTTACCTACATCTAGTATTTCAGAAAAACAAGGTACGGTATCTAAAAATGAGAAAGAGAGCGATTTAGAGAAAAAAGAGGTAGTAACTGAAGGAAACATAAATAAAGTTAACTTTAATAAGAAAAATTTAACAAGTATCCAGGTTTTGAATGACGAATATTCAGAAGAGTTTGAATGTGTATGGGGGCTATATCCTAAAAAGATTGATAAGAAATCAGCTTATAAATCATTTAATATGGCTACTAAAAAACATTCTTTTGAAATGATAAATTTGGGAACACAAAGATATGCTGAATATATTAAAGGAAATTGTGTAGAAACAAGATATATTAAACATGCTACTAATTTTTTCAACAATGAATGTTATCTAGAATATGCTGAATTGAAAAAAAAGAAAGAAATTTCGAAGATATTTGAAACAAGCGATTTCTCTATAGATAGTTTATTAGATTGAGGTGCATTCAGTGAATAAATATCAGGTGCATTACGAAAATGAATGTTATATTCTTGGAATGATGATTCATGATAATAGTTTAATATATGAAACAAAGTTAAGGACTAAACATTATTTAAATAGATATAATAGAAATTTATTTAAAATAATGAAAGAACTTCAAAGTAATGAAAAACCTGTTGATATGATGTCGCTTTCTCAAATTGGCGAAGATAAGATGGCTACGTTTGGTGGAGTTAGTACATTAAGCAATATATATGAATTAGGGATTTTGACTCATAACTTTAAATATATAGAGGACAAGATGATTGAGTTTATTGCGGTAAATGAAGCTCTCCTTACATTCGAAGATTTTAAAGAAAAATCGAAATTCACACATAGCTATCAACAACTTAACAAACTTTTATCTGAAATAAATAATATTCCAGGTACTACAATGAAATCACAACCTTCGTTTAAAGAAAAATTAGAGAACCGTATTTTAATGCATAGTCAAATGCCTTTAAATGGAATAAGCGGAACCCCTACAGGTTTTAATATCCTTGATAAAGGTTTAGATGGTTGGCAACCATCAGATTTAATAGTAGTAGCAGCGCGTCCATCTGTAGGGAAAACAGCATTTGTACTGGAAAGTATGCGACGTGGAGCACATCAAAGCCAGGAATATATGGGAACATTTTTCTCTTGTGAAATGGATGAAAATAAGATTATAGATAGATGGATTGCTGCAGAAGGAAAAATTCCTGTTGCGACAATGAATAATCCAAATAAATTTTTTCATGAAAAACAAAAATATTGGGAGAAATATTACGAGGCATGTGGTAAATTAGCGGAACTTTCCATTAATGTTCGTCCAGAAAAGAATATTGATCAAATTCGAACAGTAATTCGTCAAATAGTAAAAGAAAACCCAGATAGAAAACATTTCTTTGCTATAGATCATTTAGGGCATATTGATGTAAATGAGTCGTTTCAAAATAATCATCTCAAATTTACATACATCATGAAACAGCTAAAAGAAATACAAAAAGAACATGGTGTGCCAATCATGCTTGTAGCGCAATTAAACCGTAGTGTAGAGGGAAAACAAGACAAAGCACCTACAATGGCTGATATTCGTGAATCGGGAAGTATTGAGGAGATTGCTGATTTAATTATTTTTCCCCACCGTCCAGCATATTTTAATAGAGAACAACAAGCAGAAGAAATTCATGATGTTGAATTAATTATTGCGAAAAATCGAAATGGATTTGTGGGAACACTACCCTTCCAGTTCGTTAAAAAAACAAATATATACCTTGAAAAAGGAATTTAGTTCTATGACAATATTAGAACTTTATACAGAAGCAAAGAAAGATGGAATAGTAAGTGTGTGGTTATTAATTGAATATCTTGTGTTTGAGCGGAAGGTATTGACTTTTGAAGATCATGTTAATTGCTTGGATTACTATTTTGAATTTAGATTTAGACAATCTATGAATCAATATTTAAAGGATTATATGAGAAAGAGAAATATTGTTATCTATAATGTATAAGTTATTTTTAGATGTTGAAAATTATATGAAATAAAGGATACAAAAACTAGAGAGATTAAAGTAATAAACTAATATCAAAATCTGTATAATTTAATATAACGATAAAATTATTTATTCGGGTTTAGGTGGACTAATGGGAAAAAAAGATGAGTTAATTGTGTATTTAATTAAGAATGGAATATACAAGTTTAATAAATATCAACTATGGGAACTTAGTGAAAAACAATTAGAAAAATTAATAAAAAAGGTAAATCACTTAGATCAAGGACTTGAAGAGAGAAGATAATTATAAAATTATTTTATTTTCTAATCAAATTGATTGAGTACATTTTAGTGTTGAAAATCATGCTTATGAATTAAAAGAGGAAAATAGGAGGATTAGTAATGGAACAAATTTTGCTTAAGGACTTGGCACAGGAAATAGATTTGTTGAAGATTCAAATACGAGACTTAGAGATAGAACATAAGTTTTTGATGAAAAATATGGCTATGAGCGCTCCGAAATTCAATAGTGTGGTTGATTATTCAAAAGAGCGTGTTCAAGGTGGAAAAATACCACTAGATTTAGTAGAAATTCATACTAGGCACAATAAGATTGCTGGTAAAATTAATGTATTAACTGAGATGGTACAGGATAAACAACAGCTAATGAATCAAGTTAAGGACGTAATGGAAAGTATGAAAGATTTAGAAAAACGTATTATGTATTATAGGGATGTAAAAGGAATGAATTTGAAACAAATTGCTGTATTACTAAATTATAGCCATAGTCATATTAGAAGAGTGAGTAGTAAAATGAAAAGATATGATATAAAAAATATGGTTCATTAATACTTTGTAACTATATATGATTTTTAGAGATATCTAACAAATTTATAGTTGAAAAGTTTGAAAAATCATATATAGGTTGATAAATGCAGACAAATATTTAGGAAGTAGTTAATAATTGTTGAAGTTCATTGTACGTGTTGTTAAGGCGGAGTCTCTTTGAGTACTTCGCCTTTGTTTATAAAAGGCGTGAATAGCCTCAATATCTGTTATTGTACGTGAAGTATGAAGAAGATTTTGAGATACTGCGGATTTGGCAAAACATCTCTTTACATGCCTATGGTTCTGTTCAATAAGATTGTTTAAACGTTTAATTGCACAATTAGTTGTAGTTTGACACTACTATGCCTAAAGAGGCAAGCTGACTAACGTCAGTGGGATGCTTGCTACCAAAGGTGAATTCCATTTCTGGTAATGCTGACATGCAAAATTTCGGTGTGCCATCACCACTTTCATGACAGATCCTATAGGTTCGTGAGCTACGTTACTTTCACCATACCGTACAGACCATTGTGTGTTCATATGTTTTAGCATCTTGTTCTTGCCCACACATGTCATTTTAACAATAACTTAAATTTGGCTATCCAACTCCATATGATAGTTAATTTTTAAAGAATACATAGGCATTTTAAAGACTTGTGTTTGTCTATAGGTCAAGTATAACCAAAATACTACTGTTTTTCTATGAAAAGCCAACCTTTAATCTTATGCCTAAAGGCGGACTAATGTCCAATATGGGATTTCCCACATCGCGAAATCTGTAATACAATCTTTTGCCATAAACTAAATCTACCTTCTGCCTATTGTTGTTGCAAAAATGTATACATGTTAGAGAAAGAAGAATTCTTTTATATCAGGATTTTAATATAATATTTTAGATTTTTCTTAGATATATTTTACATATAATTTAGGCTTCTATGAACTCTTTACAGGTTAAACTATTAATAGAAGTACTGGGAAGAATTAAAGTAATTTAATATTTGAATTTTAAATATTAGGCGCTTGTTATATGAATTGGAGAAATTCTTATTGAAGTATTATAATGTATTTTCTCAATATAAAATTACAAAGATTATAGCAGAGACTTCTACAAAAAATATAGATTATTTTATAGGAGATGATATTAATGAATTGTAGTTCACCTTATGAATATTATTACGTACGAGTATGTACAGATGCAGCTTCATACAGTGCAAGGGCAACATCCATTGATTTAACAATTGAAGCTGATGATTCTATTAAAGGGCTTTATACTTTTGATTATACTGTGTATTTACAGTTTTGGAATGGTAGCTCATGGGGAACAGTTGAGAAAAAGAACGGATGGTTTACAAGGGCTGCTTTCCCATCATTTTCTTTATCAGGAAGAGCTGGGGGTAGCTACCGAGTAGTTGCTGATCATCAACGTAAAGATACTGGGGCTAAAGATACTATTCGAACTCCAGGATTTATTGTAAAGCGATAAAAAGACCTCTTTGGAGGTCTTTTTTTTTTATAATTATATTTTTGTTTTTTATGGGTAAAGATACAAAAAAATTATAAGGATTAGTAGTAATATGAAACGATATGATTCGAAAAATATATTTTATTAATAATGTGCAACTATATATTACTAGAGAGAATTAACAAATGTATAGTTGAAAAGTTGGAGTCTCTTTGAGGACTTCGTCTTTTACTATAAAGGGCATGAATAGTCTCAATATCTGCTATTGTACGTGAAGTATGAATAAGATTTTGAAATTCTTTATATTTGGTAAAACGTCTTTTTACATGCTTATGATCCTGTTTTCTAGAGTGTAGGTTTATGTAGAAAACAGGGCTTAAAATCTACGTAATAGTAACAAAGATAAGGGATATTTCTGGAATGAGTAGGCTCATTCTTTTGAATGTTTAATTTTACTGATTAGTTTATAGTACATATTTCTTGTTAAGTTATTTTTGTTAATATTAGTATTGTTAGTGTTTCCTTCAGAAACTACCTCTAGTTTTTCTAAGATATTCCCCTAGCTTTTTTTAGATACTATCTGGTTTTTCTAAGATACCAGACAAGAAATTTGCTTTTTTCTTAAAAATGTAAGAGTGAAAACAGCAATTTTAAAGTCTACATAAATAGAAATGATTAAGTGTTAGATAGGCTATAAAAGAGATGATATTGGGAAGAGATTAAATTAATAATATGTTTATCCTAACTAATTTTGAATCTCAAGACGAAAGTAATCTTTAATTTTTCTCACAGTTACTGCGTAAGCGTCAAATATTCCCCACCTACTATTTGTAAATAACCCATGAGATAATCTCCTTACATACTATATGTGGAGGTTTTTTATGGAAAGACACCGATTAAAGAAAGAATGGGAAACAAATGAAGTTGTATTAGTTTTTTATGAATTTGAGGTAATAGAATCAGGTTATTATGATTGTTCAAGCGTTCAAAAACAATCTATATATTTTGATAAAGATTGTTTTTATGTTGCAATTTCACTATTAAGTTTAATTAATGACTTCACAATTATTACCCTGGAATCTTCATCTGTTACAATGTAAGATACTTCGCCATGTGGGAGATGTTTTTTATTTAATTCGATTGGTTCTCCAGTCCTTGCCGTAATAAAATTCCTCCAATTATAGTTGTTTAATATTATTTGATAAAAAGAAAGAAGCTAGTAAATACTAGCCTCTTAGGTTTAAGCAGTTTGATGTCATACTCAGGATGTAAAATTATCGAGTGAACTGTACTGAACCAAATCCACCATGTTCCATTGTTACACTAACACGCATTGATGTGCCGGAGCCACCAACGTTTGTAAACGAACCATTTGATCTTGGGGCGCAAGTACCATTTTTTGTAGCAATTGTTACCAATTTTCCGCCTTGCATTCTTTCAAGACGAGCAGTGTAACGGCCCTCATAACCCCAGCTACCAACATTAGATACTGCAACCGTGAAATTAATGTTACCGCCACTTTTAGATACATGGAGGGTAGCATCATGCCAACCCACACCAGATTTTGCTTCGAAATAATCTACCATAATAAAATTCCTCCAGTTTTTTTATTTTATATTAATAGAGCTAAATTTACTGATATAACTTAGGGGAATATTTATTTAATCAAGTTATCTAGTAAATTTGCTCTTTACTCTATTAAGTGAAATGAAAGTAGAATAATTAAAAAATATAAGAGGATTTTTTTAGAGGTGTATAAAAAAGTTTGATTAAAATACAATTCATATTGTTAAAAAACATTATTGACATTTTGATGTAAATGCCAGAACGGAATTTACAGTTTTTATTAATATAAATTTTACGCTTTTAGGTAAATTTGTCGCTCACGTTACTGCGAGCTATTCCATCTCTTGATATTTAATATTTATATTATATTTTCCATTACATTAAATTTATGAAACTGTATATATTGTTTTATAAAAATAATTAAGTTGTGTAGTTTGAAAAGATCATTTGGCTGTGCATAATCAAAATTTATCGTTTTAGTTGTCTTTTTTAAGATGCTACACTATTTTGAGAACACAAGTTCTTATTTATGATAAAATAATATGAAGTATTAATTAATAATTATACATTTTTTCATAGGAAGTATATTTATTAAGGGGGTAAACTACTATGCTAACAGTTGAAAAAATTTCAAAGGAAGAAAAACAGAAAAATATTAAAAGAATAGAATTCCACCTAAAAAATTATACTAATTATAAGGTTGCAATTGTTAATTTGAAAAAAAAGTTAGAACTCTTAAATACAGTATTTTTGAATATAGAAGTATCGAGAAGAGAAGGGAATGAAAATTCAGAAATATGTATGGGGAATGAAAGAAGTCAGATAGAATTAGAGTTACAACAATATGTGTTTATTATAGAAGCTATTGATAATGCTTTAGAAAATATAGAAGAAGTAGAAAGGGATTTTATTACATATAGGTATTTTTATAATTGGACAATTGATAAGTGTGCCTTGAAGATAGGATATAGTGACAAAACGTTGTTTTTAATTCGTAATCAAGTTATAAAGAAATTCCTTATTAGTCTAGGTTGTATTACCATTATATAATTCCTATGTATTGGAGTTCAAACTGTTTGAAATGAAATATGGAAGTAACAATGTACACTTTAAAAGATGAACCTTAAAACAAATAGATGACACACTCATGCTACACTTATGTCACACTGCACTTGCTTAATTATTGGTATAATATTAGTAAGTAGGAGTGGATGTTAGAGGATTAAAAATTAATTTTATTCTGAGTACTGTTAATATGTTAGATATGGAATTCTTGTTACTTTATTTAAGCTAAATGGGGATGTATTTAGCACACTGACTTTACTATTAAGTCGGTTAGGTCAATGATATATCCTATATTTTTCTAATTTTGTATTCATGATAAATGTTTTATTTGTATTTAACTAATATATTTATAAAATAATGGTCTGGATTGCAGGAAGTTAATAGATATTTAATTTTAAATATCGGGAAATTAAATGTTGCTAAATAAGCAATTAGAAATACTTAAAAAAGCGGTAAAGTAAATGCGTTTTAAATATATAACAAAATATTGTTAAAAAAAATAGAAGCATATAAGTGCTTCTATTTTTTATGGAAAAAAGGGGATGAATATAATGGAAGAACAGATTGTAAATACCATGCTATCACAAGGTGCTTTTGGCGCCTTATTTGTGTGGTTGCTATTTTCAACAAGGAAAGAGAGTAAAGAATTATTAGAATCAACACGCCTGGAAAATAAAGAGCGAGAAGAAAGATATCAACAAACAATCACAGAAAATCAAATTGTTATTACTAAACAAGCTGAGGCGTTTGGTGTTTTATCTAAAGATGTATCTGAAATTAAACAAATTTTGGGTAAAAAGGGAGATGACTGATTTATGAAAAAAATATCACGTCTATTTACCTTTGTATTTATTGCAGTTATGTCTTTAGTAAGTTTTGCTACAGGTGCTTATGCTGATAGAACTCTTTTAATAGAGGACTTACCGAAACTTCCTTATCGAAATGGGGTTGGTGCATATGAAGGTGTTGTCGCACATAGTACAGCAACACCGGAAGCACCGGCTATTAATATTCAAAAATATGAAACTCGTACATGGCGTTCAGCTTTTGTACATTATGCAGTAGATTGGAATGAAACAATTCAAATTGCGGATACAAAGTATATTGCATATGGTGCAGGTCCAAATGCAAATAGCCGCTTTGTACATGTAGAGCTTTGTGAAACTGCTGATTATGATAAATTCAAGCGTTCCTACGATAAATATGTGAAGCTACTTGCGATGATTTTGCGTAATCAGAGATTATCAGTTGAAGAAGGGTTATGGACACATGACGATGTCCGTAAACATCTTGGGGGTACAACACATGAAGATCCTTTGGATTATTTATTAAGACACGGTGTTTCAGAGTCTCAATTTCGTTCTGATGTAAAGAGGGCATACGCTCATTCTAATGATGGACTTAATGCTAGGGAATCCTTAGAAGTAAATGAACCTTCTAGTAATAAGGTTGTATATATTGAAGGAATGAATATTAATGTACGAAAAGGACCTGGGACAAGTTATTCAGTAATTCGTCAGGTAAATAAGCCAGAATCTTATGCTGTATTAAGTGAACAAAATGGATGGTTAAACATTGGGGAAAATCAATGGATAAAATATGATCCATCCTATATTAGGATTGGTACGAAGGAGAATGTGAGTTCATCAATTGTAGGACACCGGATTCTCTCTAAGATAGATAATTTACGCTTTTATAAATCGCCTTCTTGGGAAGATAAAGATGTTGCTGGTGTTGTAAATGTTGGAGAAGGTTTTATTATAGACGCTGAGATTATGGTGAATGGTTCCAAACAATATAAAGTTCATAATAGTAAAAACATGACATTTTATATTACAGCAAGCCCATCTTATATAACAATCAAATACTGATTAAAAAGCAATGTCCGCTGGGCATTGCTTTTGTTTAGTTTGTTATGAGTATTTGAAGTGTTTTAAAAACTATAATTTTATAAATTTCTTAGTTTGATATTTATTCTTAAAAAATTTTTTCTAATCAACACAAGGAGGAATTCTGTTTGAAACAATTATTTCTAATACTAACAATTGATAAGGAAACAGAAAACAAATTTCGCAAGGAAGTAATTAATATTTTTAAAAAAGTATTGTGTATTAAAAATATATTTTGAAAACACTGCTGAGCAGAAAAGAAAAGTGCTTTGCGGTTCATTGCAATTACTTTAGGGCCTATATAAAAACACTTTGTATCCTTAAGGTACTTCTTAATATTAGGGGGTTATTTTTTGAATAACATAGACATTAATAATTTTTATAGCTTATATCAAGAAAAATTAGAAGATCCTATTATGCGGAATTTTCTTGGAAATTCAGATAATTATGAGCTGTTTCTTAATGTTATGGAAAAACCAACAAATGATAACAAACAGCTACTAGATAAAGCTTTTAAAGCTTATTTTAAAAAAGTAAAAATAATAAGTTATATTAGTAACTTAATTTATTTTTACTCTATAGGTTTTGATAAAAAAGTTTCCACTAATAATAAGAGAAATATATTAAATTTAGATAAATCAGTTACCAATGAAGGGGAGAATAATACGACTATTTTGGAATTAATGAGCGATGATTTAACAGATACTACTTATATGCAATTCGAAGAAAATCAAACTCACTTAAAAGAGCATATAACAGATGAATTACTATACAAAGGTTTAGGGTTATTAAGTGAAAAGCAGTTGGAAATATTAAATTTATACTATGTTCATGAATATAATAATAAACAAATTTCACGAATTCTATCGGCATCAGAGCAGACTATTTCTTATAATCATAAAAAAGCTTTAAAAATACTTAAATCACAATTAATAGGGGTGGAATAATATATGATAGAATTAAACAATCAAAATTTAAATAGTTGTAATTATGAGGAAATCTTACGGATTTTTAAATTTAAAATTTGTAGTTGTTTACAAAATACTCCCTATCAAGAAAGAGAAGATTTAGAACAAGAGATTAAGATGAAGATATTTGAAAAAATAGATGTTATAAATACATTGGAGGTACCTGGTTTTTTTGAATTTTTAGATTGTAGTACGAATAATTAAAAAAGAAGAGGAATGGACTGTATTGTATTGATAACCCATAGCAAAATGATTATCAGTTAATAGACATATAAATTAATCCGTATTTAATAAGAATTTTTGAACTACTCCCACTTAACGACCTTGTGGTCTGTTTGATGTGGGAGTTTCCTACGAGTACTGCTGTATTCACCAGTTATATTAGCTGGCTCTAATCGTAGTTCCTATGATGAGAACGTAAGTTTCTTGTACGTTAACTCACCACGTTTCCTACCTTAGCGTGGTTTTTACAGCTTTGGCAGGCATGAGGCGATAGAAGGTTAAAGATTTTGCGGTTGTAACGATTGTCCTACAACTAATTTCTGTGTTTCTGAAAATTTATTCTTTTCTGTTTGTTTTTTGATTTATTCTATCTTTGTTTCACTTAATAAAGTAATATCACTTTGACAGATGCATATGGTGATGTAAATTGGCAATATACAGCAGCTTTAGAAAGGAATGTGAATGGTTCCTGGACAGCTACTGATCTTACGAGTGGTGTTTTTTACAACCAGGTAACTAAGTCATTCAATATCACAGACAATCTGCCTGGGTTGTACCGTGTACGTGCGTACTTAAATCCAGGGGGCTATCAAATTATTACGTATTCATTTAATATTTATCGATAAAAATGCAAAGGAGGCACCAAAATGTTCGAAGATATCAAGGGGTATTTGAGCAAAGTGCCTCCGAATGCACTATCTACATTGGCTACTTAGGTGCTTGACGAGTATTTTTTTTCAAGCGAGAGAAAACTTATCAGAATATCATTCTAGGGACTACACCTCACATAATTATAGTACAAGGGATATATGAGAGGGTGGGAGCAGCAAGATATGCAAGCCTTAAACGACCACCTGCTTTAGTAAGTGGAATTCGGCATAAATGTTCAAGAATAGATTCTTTTGTAGGCTGAAGTCTTACTCAAAGAACTTAAGTAGGCTCACTCTTCAATCTTAAATATTTTGTTTCTACCTTCAATGAATTGATTTACTATGTAAGTTCTTATTATTTCTTCTGTTACAGTACCTACTGTTACAACAAATATCCTCTCACTCACAAATGTTTTCCATGTTATCTTCTTTTGCATCCTGGAAATTTATCTTGTAATAAGCTAGAAGATCTTCCTTTTAAGAGTACCGTCGCATTACTATCCAACTGATAAAAAGAAATGCTCTCTTAAAATAAAAAAATATGCTATTCTTTCTGTAGAATCATAGGAAAGCATGGCTTTTTTATGTCTGTTTCTGTACAACAAACCTTAAGTACCAAGCAAAATTTTTATTCACCTTACGTGTAGGGTTATACTTTTTTATGGATAAATTTTTCTTAAGAGAGAAAATACGGATAATAAGAAGGTATTTGAGAAAATAGAAGTTATTAATACATTAGAAGTCCCTGGTTTATTTGAATTTTTAGATACCATTACAAATAATTAAAAGAGAAGAAGAATGGACTGGATTGTATTGATAACCCCTAGCAAAGTGATTGTCAGTTGATAGGCACATAAATTAATAAGAGTATGTTAGTATTTATTTATGTGTTATAAAGCTAGGAGGAAAGTGTAATGAAGAAATTATTATTATTAATTGGAGTGGCTACAATCTTATTAGGAGCATGTAGTGAAAATAAATCTACAAAGCAGAACAAGGAACAAGCAGAAAATTTAAAAATGGAAAAGAAGAAAGAACAAAATGAAATGGTTAGTGAGGATAAAGAATATATAGTTACGAAAATTAAAAATGACATTATTTATCTAGAGGATGTTAATCATGGAAAAAGTGAAAATACTTTAAAAATAAATAAATATGATATTATTGCAACTTCATGGAAAGGGCCTAAAAGAAATGGAAGTATTGATGTGGGTGATTATGTATCGTTTGAAAAAACTACAAATAATCAATATAAAGCCATTATAACTAAAGACATTGTTGGTGAAATAAAATACGATGGAACAATTAAATATAAAATTATTGAAGTAAATGATAAGGCGGTTAAATGGTTACCCTTGAATAAAGAGAATAATGGTGGTAATGTACCCCCGGAAATGATAAAAATTGTAAATGACAAGAAAATAAAGGTTGGGAACATTGTAACAATAAAAGAAACGAACTCAAACCCACAAGAGTTACAATTTGAATTAACTATTATAGAGTAATAAGATAAGAGATATAGGGAATCAAAAGGAACCGCTTTTCTGAGTTTCAATAGAATTTGGAGTGGAATGGAATAACATAAATATAAAAATGTCGAGTTTTTTTGATAAAATTCGACATTTTTTTGATTTTTTTCACCTCTCCTTAACTTTATTAGATAAGAGCGTAATTTGCTAGGTAATCGGAAGAGATATTACTTTCATTAGAATTAGTGAATTTCGTTAAATATAAATTTAGAAAGGGGTTTTTATTATGCCTTGTAATCCAGATAATTATGTCTTTAGTTTATGTACTGATGCAGATAGATATGGTGCAGGTGCAACTTCTGTAGATGCAGAATGTACTTATTCAGGTGGAGGGATCGCTGGTCCGAATGGTAATACAGTAGCGCCGAACTGGTCGTATACTTTTAATCTGCAATACCAGAGCGGATCTTCATGGGTGAACAAACGATCAGCGTCAGGTACCTTTAATCATCAAACGCCTACTAAGGCTTTGAGTCTTTCGGGTCTTCCGGCTGGGCGTTATCGCGTATTAATGACTTATAAATCTCAAGCTAATCCAAGTTATAAGGGATCTGTTAATACTTATTCATTCTCTGTTGCGCGGTCATAATTAATAGATTGTAAGGGAAGCGAAGGGAGAAGATCAACTCTCTTCGCTTTTTATTTAATCTAATTCATGATATTGCTCAGATAGAATATAATAGGTTTATTAAATTAGAAAATGGATATAAAGTTTTTTTATATTTTTATGAGATAAGAAGAACAATAGAATAAAGAACTTTACACTAAGGAAAAGTTTCTAGAGAGCTGCAGAATAAAAGAACTACAAACGCTAGAAATTCTATTCTATATATTTCTTTAAAAATAATAAGGTTTACATATATATAATTAGGATGAAATTTCATTTTGAATTTAAGTATATACTTTTCTTTTTGTAAATCTTAGAGGAGGATGAGGGAAATGGTGGAAAAAGAAGTTATCTTATATGGAAACGATCGATGTAAAACTTGTGTAGACGCAAAAGAGTGGTTACAAGAAAATTCTATTCCGTTCATTATGAAGGATGTTGCAGATGAAGGGAATCTGCAACAGTTTAGAAAATATAATGAATCGATTATCCCAGTGTTAATTATTAAGGATTATAAACAAAAGACAGAAACAAAAGTAATTAGTTTTAATTCTAAAAGTTATGAGAAAATGTTAAAGCCAAAAAAATAATACCAAATATGCAACATCTAATATACTTGGCATCATTCAGGAGTATACGATTTCAATTCAACATGTTGCTTAAAAAATAAAATATGCTGAATTTTTTAAGTAATATGTAAAAAATGTATTCTGGAGTTAACAAATAAACTGGATGCGTTTCAACATCCGGTTTATTTGTTATTTAGTGTCATTTTTTAATTTTATATAGTTAACATACATTTCTAATTGTTCCCATGCTTTTTGACGCTCTTCTTTTGGGAGAGTTTCTATTAGCTTTATTATATTATTTCCTTCTTCAGTCACAACCCTAGATTCAAATTCAGTTAATTCTGGGTCATCTGATCTACCTAACAGATAATCAGTTGTAGTGTTGAAAAAATCAGCTATTTTTTCTAATGTTTCACGACCAGGGGCTTTTTTTCCTTTTTCAAAATAAGATATAGCCATTTTAGAAACGCCAACAGCAGCACCTAATTGTTCTTGAGTTATATTTTTTTCTTTCCTTAATTTTTTTATTATTTCTCCGATCATTATTCAACCTCCTTTATAGAAAGTATCCAGTTCCTAATAAATTATAAAGTAAACAATATGTTTACTACAAGTAATGTTTCTTATTTTTATTAAAAAAGTATAAATCCCTGATTTACTTGATTGAAAATAAGAAACTGTATTTTAAGAATGGACATAGATGATGATAGATAACTTTTTTCTCAACATACATATTATAGTTGAAATTAATTTTTAACTTGTTACTAGCTCTACAGGTAGTAAGGCACGTATTTAAGAGATCAAACCAAAATTGGAAACATAAAATGGCCACAAAGTTTTTTGAAGAAGGACTTTGCACTAGAACTATTTTGTTGATTCCAAAAAAATGAAAATATTATTTGGTTTTTTTAGTAATTTTGATTTCTGTTCACTTTATAAAGTACAAGCTTAATGTATCTAGTTATTCGTTTATAAAGTTATATATATATATATATCAGATCGTATTAGTAAATTAAGCTTCACTAATAAGAAAAAGGGAGAGAATTTATAATGGCAGAACCAATGGGAGATACAGCAGTATTTAATGTACAAAGATGGGTAAATGAGAAGTATTACTCTGTAAAGGGCTTTGAACTAGCACCTTTAAATGGTAAAACAGGTTGGTCAACTATGTATGCTTTAACAAGAGCGCTTCAAGTTGAATTGGGTATTACTTCGCTTGCAGATGCATTTGGACCAACTACAGCTTCTAAATATAAGCAGTGGGGTGAAATGACTTTAGGACAAGTTCCTCGTGATGCAAAAGGAAGAGCGATTGTTAAAATTTTAAAAGGGGCTATGTATTGTAAAGGATATAATCCTGGGAATTTTGATGAACTTTTTGATGAGAAAACGAAAAATGCAGTTGTAAGTTTACAAAAAGATGCTGGTCTTTCAGTCACTGATGGTAAAGTGTATGACTATATTTTTAAAGCCTTCTTAACAATGGATGCGTATCGCCTAACTCCGGGTGGAGACGCGAAAGTACGACAAATTCAACAAGATTTAAATAATAAATATTACCAAACATCTGGTGTTCAACCAACGGATGGTCATTACCAACGAGGTACAAATAAAGCTTTAGTGTATGGTTTACAAACAGAAATGGGAATTGCTGCAGGTTCTCAAACTGGTTCAATTGGTCCTGACACAAAGAAGGGATTACCAATTTTAA
This sequence comes from Bacillus sp. EKM202B, assembly GCF_011066025.1. Taxonomy (NCBI): domain Bacteria; kingdom Bacillati; phylum Bacillota; class Bacilli; order Caryophanales; family Bacillaceae; genus Bacillus; species Bacillus sp. EKM202B. The sequence continues at coordinate 26,696 of NZ_JAAMNK010000046.1, forward strand.
AAGTAGGTAGTTCAGGTAGATTCGTTACATTATTCCAATACGCTTTATACTTTAATGGTCA